>JANLPM010000033.1:0-3818 GCA_031367265.1 Actinomycetes bacterium | reverse complement strand
AAGTTGTAGGGCATCGGCAAAACCAAATAAACCTGCACCCATTAATATGCCACCTGGGCGATAATTACCAAATAAAAGTGTGGCCAGGCCGATATAGCCACGTCCAGCAACTTGATTTTCTTGATAGTGGTTTGCGGCAACAATTGCTAAGAAGCCACCACCAAGACCAGCTAGGCCGCCTGAAATTAATACGCCCGCATATTTCATCTTATAAACATTTACACCTAGTGATTCGGCCGCAGTCGGAGCTTCTCCAGCGCTACGCAGGCGTAAACCAAACGGTGTTTTCCATAAAATAAAAAATGACAAAGGAATCAGTGCCAGTGCAATCATCGTGACGTAGGAGAGATCGCCGGTAATTCCGCGTAATACGGCGGCAACATCTGAAATGAAAAACCAATGTCTATTTGCCAACGCCCCTAATAAATCAGGGGATTTCCAACCAAATAAATCGCCACCTGATAAGACTGGCAAGCCATTTATGCCAATTGCCGGCACATCGGGTGACTGCGAAGGTCCGAGCCAAGCACCGCTCTTGTAAAAGATTGTTGAAATGTAGCGAACTAATCCTGCCGCGATAATATTGATAGCAACTCCAGAGACGACGTGATCGACTCCAAATGTGATGGTTGCAATCGCATGCACAAGTGCACCAACTCCACCAAAGATTATCGCCGCCAGTAAACCAATCCATGGACCGTGTTTAGTGCCAATTGTCCCGCCAGCCCATGCACCTAAAATCATCATGCCTTCGAGACCGATATTAACCACGCCGGATCGCTCAGAAAACAGACCACCAAGTCCGGCCAGTGCGATTGGAACCGAGAGCAAAAGTGCGGCAGAAGCTGTTCCGATGCTAGTTAGATCTGATGCACCAGTAATGAGCCGTATTACTGATAAAACGAAAATAAGGAGAGTGGCATATCTAAGGGTCTTTAAAGATTTGTTTTTCACACCGCCACCGCCCTAGCAAGCTCTTTACTTTGTAACGTTATTCTGTAACGACGTACAACTTCGTAGGCAATTACTGAGGATAAAAGAATCGAGCCCTGCATAATCACATAAGTCTCAGGTGCAACATCTATAAGTTCCAGCGCACGTGAGCTAACTTCTAGAAAACCAAAGAGCAGCGCACTAATAGCCATTCCCACGGCGTTATTTCGACCTAAGAGCGCTACGGCGATTGCCGAAAAACCGATTCCAGTGCGAAATCCCATATTAAATGCGTGCGTGTCACCTAAGACCGCAGGTAAGCCAGCTAAACCGGCGGTTGCGCCGGAGAGTGCAAGGGCTACAAAGGTCATGCGTTGTGAGTTAACTCCACTAACTCGCGCAGCGATTGGATTGGCCCCACTGGCTCGAAGCTCAAAACCAAAACGAGTCCGGTTGACTACGAACCAGAAAATGACTCCAAGGATGATCGCCACAATTAGCATTCCATAAACACCACCGCCAGGCTGATTTTTCACGCCTAATCTATTCAAAATCGGCATTAAGTTTGGAAACTGACCCGATGGCGCGATTTGCTTAGTTGATAAGTTATTAGAGTTAGTGGTTCGATCAGCAAAGCGATTTGCCAGTAAGTATGAGGAGAGTCCACCAGCCAAAAGATTTAGCATAATCGTAGAAATGACTTCACTGACGCCTCGTCTAACTTTGAGGTATCCAGCAATTGATGCCCATAACCCACCAACTGTCATTGCAACTGCCATTATTAACACAACGTGAATAACTGGAGGCAGAACGAACATGGCACCGATATAAGCACCAAAGAGGGAGCCTAAGCGGAGTTGACCTTCGACACCGATATTAAATAATCCGGCACGGAAAGTAATTGCAATTGCAATTGCTGCAATGTAATAGGGGGTGGCTGTATTGAGCGCTTGCATTAATGATGCCGAGGTAGTTCCAAAATCCCACATAGTTTTGTAGGCATCTATCGGCGATTTATTGGTAGCAAGAACGGCAAGACTAGAAATGATTATTGATACAACGGCAGCGGCAGTCGGAGCGGCAAGGGCTAGAAGAACGGCAGAGAGTTTAAATTTTTTCATGCTGCGCCTGTCATGGCAGAACCAAGTTGTTCTGGGGTCGTATGAGCTGGGTCCAGTTCGGCGGTTATCACTCCGCGCAGCATCACCAGCAAACGATCCGACATTCCGATTAGCTCCTCTAAATCGGCAGAGATTAAAACTATTGCCATTCCCTTTTCACGTGCGCGGCGCAGCTCTTCCCAAATCGCGGCCTGTGCGCCCACATCAACTCCGCGAGTTGGGTGGGAAGCAACTAGAAGTGCAGGTGCTTTGCTCATTTCGCGACCTACAATAAATTTCTGCTGATTTCCGCCAGAGAGCGCCGTGGCCAGAGTCTGTGGGCCAGGAGCACGCACATCAAACTCGGCCATAATTCGCGCAGTATCGGCAATGGTTGCCTTCTTATCCAAAATAAATCCACGCATGACAGGCTTCGAACGTTGATGACCCAGAATCCGATTTTCCCAAAGCGGCGAGTTCATTATCAGTGCCTGCCGCTGGCGATCTTCTGGAATAAAACCTATACCTAAATCATGACGATGAGCAACGCTCAGATGGTCTATTGCTACGCCGTTAAAGGAGATTGAACCGGTGTAATCTCGAAGACCGAGAATTCCTTCAACTAGTTCAGCTTGACCATTTCCTTCAACACCAGCGATTCCAACGACTTCACCAGCGTGTAAATTAAATGAAATATGAGAAATTAAATCTCGGCTCCCGGTTAACGTTGCAATGGTGACATCATTGAGAGATAGTGTCACTTGATCGCGCCGCGTGATGCCATGCGTGGTTGGTTTTGGTAGCTCACTTCCAACCATTAGTTCGGCTAATTGGCGAGCTGTGACATCTTTAGATTTTACTTCGGCAACCGTTGAGCCTTGTCGCACAACAGTCACATCGTCCGCGACTCGCAAAACTTCGTCTAATTTATGCGAGATAAATATAATTGCCATTCCTTGGGCTCGAAGACCTTCAAGGGCGCTAAAGAGGTCATCCACCTCTTGAGGAACGAGCACTGCCGTTGGTTCATCGAAAATTAAAATACGTGCACCACGATAGAGAACTTTCAGAATCTCAACTCGCTGTCGCTGGCCTACACCTAAATCTTCAACCAGAATATCTGGATCTATTTCAAGTCCATAAGCTGCCGACATCTCGGCAATTTTCTTACGTGCCGCCGAAAAATCTATGGTAACTCCACGTTTAGGCTCTGAACCTAAAATAATATTCTCAAGCACCGTAAAGTTGTCGGCCAACATAAAGTGTTGGTGAACCATGCCGATACTTGCCTCTATCGCATCATTTGGATTTTTAAAATGGACGGTCTTGCCATTAACTAAAATCTCTCCACTATCTGGGTGTTGCATGCCGTATAAAATCTTCATCACTGTCGATTTGCCCGCACCATTTTCGCCAACCAATGCGTGGACTGTTCCCGCCTCAACGCTCATCGAGACGTCTTTATTGGCGATTACACCTGGGAAACGTTTAGAAATGTGTCGTAACTCAACGGCAATCGACACGTAATCTTCTCCTTTAAATTAAGTCTTTCCAGGTTTTAAAAGCATATGGCCCAACAAGGAGATTTAACTCCATTGTTGGGCCAAATGCCACTACTTAATAGCCTTATGTCATAATAATGATTTAAGGCTTTGTTGGAACCTTAATCTTTCCTGACTTAATTGCTGCGGCAGCCTTATTGATTTGGGCTTTGTACTTAGTGATATATCCACCTGAGTATGAAACGCCAACACCATCGAGGGCTAAGTTGTATTGACGACCATA
>JANLPM010000024.1:0-5445 GCA_031367265.1 Actinomycetes bacterium | reverse complement strand
TCGCCCCTATGGCATAACCATTGGCCATCTCTTCGAATGGTCTCGTTTAATTCTGCAATTAGGTTTACATGTTAAGGACCAACCCGAATATGAATGGATTCAAGGGGCCGCCAAAAATCTCTATTTCGTTGCGAAAGAATATGGTTGGAGCGCCGATGGAACTTTAGGTTTTATTTACACGATGGATTGGGAGAAAAGACCAGTGATACGTGCTCGAATGCACTGGGTTGCAGCCGAAGCTGTAATGGCCGCTTATGTTCTCTGGAAAATAACTGGGGAAAGAGAATATCTGGTGGACTACGACGTGTGGTGGTTTTACATTGATACATACATGATTGATAGAGAGTTTGGTTCGTGGCACCATGAATTAAATCCACAACAACAACGCGTTGAAGAAACCTGGCCAGGCAAACCAGATGTGTATCACGCATTCAATGCTTGTATACTTCCACTCTTACCTTTTGAGCCAAGCTTTATTGGTTCGGCCTCAAAACTTATTCATTAGGTGCAACAATAAATAGAATTCCAGTTAAATCTAATTGACTGCCGTGACTTTAATAATTTCAACAACTGCCTCTGGGTGGTCCCACATTGGAGCATGGCCGCAGGAATCGAGCGTAATCCACGTTACGTGCGACGGGGCCAAACTGCGCTCTTGCGAACCTGCGAATGGCAGCGTGTTATCGGCATCACCAAAGAGAATTGTTACTGGCACGCGCTGCGGAATTTGTGAATCAAAACGACGATTTAGCATGCCATCCCAGGCCGGGAAATAACCTTTGCAGTGCGTCATCGCAATGCTGGCGTCATAACATGTTTCATAACTCAACGCTTCCCAACGTGGACTCACGGTTTCAAAACCAATTTTCCGAAGGAATCTAATGCGAAGGGCGAGCTTTATAAAAGGCCTAAATGCCTTGGCAAGTAGATATGACCTCGCCTCCGACGGTGAACGGCTCGTCGAAGGTTCAAGCCAAAGCCCGGCAGGTGCCAATCCAGTCACACTCAGAATTCGGTCGGGTTGGTCGGCCGCCATTTCAAGAGCTATCCAGCCGCCCAAGGAGTTGCCAGCAAGATGAAATCTCTCAATTCCATATTCACTTTTAACCGCATCAAAAATGGCGCTACCCAAAGATTTCGGATCCATTGGTAAACCTTTAACAGGAGGACTCTCGCCGTGTCCAGGTAAATCAATGTTTATAACGCTAAAGTCTTGCAACAACGCCGGAATTATTGGTTTAAACACCGTTGATGCAGAGCCCAAACCATGAATTAAAACGAGTGGTGGATTTAGATCGGAGCGTTGTTGCAGCGTTGTAACGAGTTTCATGGTCAATATTTAAATTTTTCAGTCTCGGTTGGATGAGCTTTACAAACTGCTCTCCATATTTCATCGGGTTCAAAACCATCTTTGAGCGCCTCATCCACACTTCGACTTCCAAGGGCTGATATTGCAATATCGACGGGAAAATGTGAACTGACTCCAAATGAGAGCCGTAAACGCTCACGTAAATCAGAGATTCGCACGAGATATAAGCAACTCTGCATGTAGACGTGAATTATCTGGTGTGAGCGGTTTGAGAACCTGCCCGATTAACCAACGCAATGTTAAGTCGGCAACTATCTGACTACCAATAATTTCGGTGAGTGCATCGGTTAACTCGCTCCAGAGTGGGTTTTGGTGTGCGCTAAGTCCACGAGTTAAAAGCGCAGGATCGTGTGTGCGCATGTGCGCTAAAGCGTTATCGGTTGAGACTTGAATCGAAAGTAGTTCCAACGCGTCGGTGGCATTTGGTGCGCTCTTTGCAATGGCAATCAAACGTGCACACTCAGATTTGCAAAGAGCCTCGATGACACTTTCTTTGTCGCGAAAGTGGTTATACAGCGTTGCACGGGACACTTCAGAGGTATCGGCGATTTCAATCATGGTCATCTTCGTAAGTCCAACCGTTGCAATAAGGCGCTTGGTTGCATCAAGAATCGAACTTAAAGTTCGACGATGAGTCTGTGCTTGTGGTGCGTATTTATTAAGCGGCATCGACGACGGTAAGCGTTACGCCCTCGTGAGTAGCTAGTTCGACTGAAACATCGCTAAATACCGCCGAGAGCGAGAGACCTAGAGCGCAGCAAATTGCATTGAGTAATTCAGAAGAGGCCTCTTTTTGTCCTCGCTCAACCTCAGATAAATATCCAAGCGATACGCGGGCAGATCTGGCCACATCGCGCAACGTACGATGCTGCGCTGTGCGGGCAGCACGAAGGGTGAGTCCAACGGCTTCACGAACTAGCATCATTGCATCCTCACTTTTTTAATCACTCATTGAGATGCCTAAGGATACGCGCAAATGTCGCAATTGCGCTTGCTGTAGTTGCGTTTCGCACGCTTTCGCGCCCCCCAGATAAAGATAATTCAATCGTTTGCGAAACTGGGCCAGCTATTGCCACCCAGACTGCGCCGACTGGATGCTCATCAACCGGATGCGGACCTGCCACACCTGTCGTACTAATAGCCCAGGTCGTACCGAAAGATTTCACGGCACCAGTTGCCATTGCCACCGCGACCTGTTCGCTCATAGATGAATGTTGAGCGATAGTGGCCTGGTCAACAAATAAGTGCGAGATTTTTATTGAATCGCGATAGGCAGTAATACCCCCAACAAAAACATCGGAAGCACCAGAAATCGAGACGATAGCTGAACTCAAAGCGCCGGCAGTTAAGGATTCCGCAGTACTCAGTGTCTCACCACGATTGCGCAAAGTATCAATGATCTCAGTTGCGAGCTCTTGAATATCTGGGGTTAACTTCATCTGAACCTACTTATCTTTGCGCAAAGCCGACTGTACATAATAAAACCCGGTCGCGATAGTGAGAAAAACCGCTATCGCCATAAATCCGTCGCGAAACCAGTAGAGGTTTGTGCCCAGTGGAAGCACATAAAAGCCAACCCCGAAATTTTGGAAGGCCGACTTAATCTTGCCCCCTTTATTGGCTGCGATGACGCCCCGTTTAATAATTGAGAGTCTGAAGAGAGTTATGCCTACTTCCCGCACCAAAATTACTGAAGTAATCCACCAAGGTAATCGATTCAAAATAGAGAGAGAAATCATGGCCGTGCCAATCATGACTTTATCGGCAACGGGATCTAGAAATTTTCCGAATTCAGTAATCGTGTTACGGCTACGAGCCAAATTTCCATCCGCAATATCAGATAACCCTAAAAGAAAAAAAACAAACCATGATATGTATTGCCACGTCGGATCATTGCCGCCGTTTTTAAATAAGGTATAGGCCCCAAGCGGCACGAAGAGCAACCTAGCAACAGTAATAAAGTTAGGAGTGACGAATTGGGGAACTCTCATAAAGGTTGCGCCACCAGATCTGCGCCAAACGAGTCGACAATCACGGCATCAACATACTGCCCCACCTTAAAATCTGTACCTATAAAGCTCGTCGAGCCATCCACTTCTGGGCCTTGGTGTGCACTGCGTCCCTCTTGTAGTTCGAAATCCTCAATTAAAACGCGCACGCTCTCGCCAATTCGAGCACCAGCTCGATGTGAAACCATTTCATCGGCGAGTGAGGATAATACTTCCAAGCGCTCGGCAATTACTTCTGGATCGATTTTATTTTCAATTGTGAGAGCTTCCGTATTATCCTCGTCGGAGTAGCCAAAAATTCCTACTGCATCTAATTTTGCTTGGGTAATAAAGCTTGCCAGCTCATCAAAGTCATTCTGGGTCTCGCCCGGAAAGCCGACGATAAAGTTGGATCTAATACCTGCCTCAGGTGATAAAACGCGGATCTGATCGATTAAATGCAGGAATTTTTCATTATCGCCAAAGCGACGCATACGGCGCAAGACGCTTGAGGAAGAGTGTTGAAAAGAGAGATCAAAGTAAGGTGTTATTTTAGGTGTTGCAATCATCGCCTGAATTAATGTTGGCCGCATTTCTGCTGGTTGCAAATAGGACAGACGAACACGCTCGACGCCTTCGATGCTTGCAATTTGCGGCAATAGCTTTTCCATCATCTGCAAATCGCCTAAATCTTTACCAAATGATGTTGTATTTTCGCTGACCAAGAAGAGTTCGCTTACACCATGTGCAACTAACCAACGCGCCTCCTCCATGATTTCATGCGGGCGGCGCGATACAAATGCGCCACGAAAGTACGGGATTGCGCAGAATGAGCAGCGGCGATCACAACCCGATGCAATCTTTAACGGTGCCCACGGCGCATTTCCTAAACGGACACGTGTGAACTCCTCGCTTTTACGATTGTGCGCGCGATCAACCGGGGCAATTGGTAATAATGCACGTCGGTCGCGTGGGATATGTGGAGTGTGCTTTTCTCCTGCCACGATTGACTGAAGTCTGGCTGAAATATCTGCGTAATCATCAAAGCCTAAAATTGCATCGGCCTCAGGTAAAGCTTTAGCGAGCTCTTGCCCATACCGCTCGGCCATACAGCCAACGGCTACAACGGCACGTGTTTTTCCATGGAGTTTAAGTGAATTAGCCTCCAAAAGCGCATCAATTGAGTCTTTTTTTGCCGATTCAATAAAGCCACACGTATTGACTAAGGCAACTTCAGCTAATTCAACATCATCAACTAATATCCAACCATCGGCTGCCAAACGTCCAGCAAGTTCTTCGGAATCAACTTCATTTCGTGAGCACCCGAGAGTGACAACTGCAACTGTGCGCTTCATTGTTCAAATCTTATCTGGTTATGAATTGGCTCCGTACGAGACACTAACTACCGCACCATTGGCACCGATTGAAGGGAGCTTCTTGCCATTGACCTGCAGGTCGACACCACCGGCATTGCCGACTTTAAGATCTAATCGCGTCGTGGTTGTATAAATCGCAGACTCTCCCACTGGAACCTCGCCGCTGAAAAGGGTGCGACCTGAGGCATCAGATACAAATAACCAAGTTTTAGCTCGCACAACATTTACAATCACTTCAACTCCCGTGCCCGTGGAATAAGAACTCCTCGGGTTGGCAATCGCGCTTTTGGATGTAGTTGGGCTAACTGAGGGTTTTACTAAAGGCGATGCCGTCGCGGAAGGTGAAGTACTGGCTGAAGGCGTTGGTGACGCGGATATTCCCACTATTGGTTTATTAATTGACGAGGCAGAATTGTTAGAAATTATGATCTGAGCTATACCTACCGTTGCAAGTGAACCTATAGATATGCCGATTAATACTTTCCAAGAAACCCTGCGGCCTACTTGTGGTTGGCGCATAACACTGTTTTCTACCAAGAGTGCTTGAATTGAACGCTCCTCAACTCTTTGCTCCAAATCATAGAGTCTGAGGAGTTCATTCTCGTCGACTTTGAGCGCTCGAGCAATATTGCGAACATGTCCTCGTGCATATGTATCACCGCCGCAATGAGAAAAATCATCGGCTTCAATTTCGCGCAATAAAGTTAGGCGA
>JANLPM010000020.1:0-5218 GCA_031367265.1 Actinomycetes bacterium | reverse complement strand
CTAGCAATCCCGGCGGGGGGTTTAGTCCGCATGTCTTCGATCATGGCAAGCAGCAACGGACCAGGCTCTTTGAAAATTTCACCTGGATCTAAATTTGGTGACATAACCGAATTAAGACCCGCCTTTGAAAATGTAGCTTCATCTAAGTGACTAGTTGAGGAGCCCGGCTCATAGTTAGCAGGCGTATACAATTTTGGCTTAACTCCTCCGTTAGCTTTTATTGCATTTTCGCCCGACCAGACCAATGAAGAGGTTAACGCTTGAGCAAGTTCAGTAGATGGAGTAGGTAAGTCCGCTAAGCGCCGACCATCAGCTGTTTGGGCATATGCATCAAAGGGAGTTGGTTGATCAAGGTTTGCGATTGCAAAGTTAGAATCATAAGATTCATTTGATAAGAAACCAAGACCATGTGCTATCTCATGAATAAAAACAGATTCGAGGTCATACTCGGTTCTTGATGGCAGTCCGTCACCTCGAGTATTCCAGCCGCCATTTGAGCTAACTTGGATAATAATGTCGGGATTAGCTTTATCTAAATCTCTCCCAGCAAGGGCATTGGCAAGGGCAGATGTATACCAGAGAGATTGATCCGGTGCCCCGGCAAAAGCGGAAAAGAAATTCACTGGTCGTGCACTCCCGAGAACCCCCCACGAACTTGAACGCCCCCACGATGCATCGATGTTAATCGGTACTGTCGATGTGAAATTTGCCGACCAGACGTCAACTGCCGCCTGGACTTCAGATTTAGCCCAATCGGGGAAATTATTGTAGGTAACATTAAACTTTGATTTAGAAACACCGACTGCATATTTTGGTCGAGGAGTAGAAGTGAAAACTGGATTACTACCCGCGTAAAGATGACCCCAACGTATTACCGAAGATTCATTAAAGAGAGCTTGGGCAGAGGGTGCATTCAGAACCGAACCTAGGAGCGCAACGACAATCGCCGCCGCTCGCAGATTTCTAAATATTCTCCCCCGCATAAGCGCAAACCCTATCAAGATGAGAAGATTCCACCATGGTCAGAGCAGAAGATGTGGACATCTCTAAGCAAACTGACAGGTTTGGGGCGTTCGGGTGACGCTGATAACAGTAATTAGTCGCCACGGGTGTCATCTGTGCGATGTTGCCGTTGACCTTCTTGAGTCTTTGCGTAAAGAATTGGATTTCGAAATTGAGAAAATATTTATCGATGGAGATGACGATTTAGAAAAGCTTTATGGTGAGCAAGTTCCTGTGATACAGATTGATGGTGTGCACCATGGATTTTGGCGAGTAGATCCCGAACGGTTTAAATCTTCCCTTGAAAAACATCGTCGGCGTCAATAATTTTGTAAGAGTAACCTTGCTCAGCCAAGAAACGTTGACGGTTTAGCGCAAAATCCTGATCAATTGTGTCGCGAGAAACTACTGAATAAAACTTGGCAGTTCTTCCATCGGATTTTGGTCGCAGAATACGGCCCAAGCGTTGAGCCTCTTCCTGTCGACTACCAAATGCCCCAGACACTTGGATTGCAATTGTTGCATCGGGAAGATCAATTGAAAAATTAGCTACCTTTGAAACAACGAGGCACGTTACTTCGCCCGACCTAAATTTATTAAAGAGAATTTCGCGCTCTTTAATTGGGGTCTCACCTTTAATTAATGGAACTCCCAGAGTTTCTGCGAGTTCATCTAATTGATCAATGTACTGGCCGATAACTAAAATCTGCTCGCCAGCATGCTTCTTAACTAGAGTTTCAACGACGTTGCGCTTGGTGCGTGTAGTTGCACAGGTGCGATAGCGGTTTTCAGGTTCGGCCGTCGCATATAACAAACGCTCACTTTCAGTTAAATTTACTCGTACTTCAATACACTCTGCTGGGGCTATATAGCCTTGAGATTCAATTTCTTTCCAAGGAACGTCATAGCGTTTCGGGCCAATAAGTGAAAACACTTCGCCCTCCATACCATCTTCGCGTACTAAAGTTGCAGTTAAACCTAATCGTCGACGCGATTGAATATCGGCGGTAAAGCGAAAGATTGGCGCTGGTAATAAATGAACTTCGTCGTAAATAATCAATCCCCAGTCATGGGTATCAAAGAGATCTAAATGTGCATACACACCATTCTTCTTTTTAATCATAACTTGATATGTTGCGATAGTTACCGGCCGAATCTCTTTTTTAGAGCCTGAGTATTCACCAATCTCATCTTCGTTCAAGGTTGTTCGGTGTAATAACTCTTCTCGCCATTGACGAGCGGCAATGGTATTTGTTACTAAAATTAAAGTTGTTGCTTTGGCGTGGGCCATTGCTGCTGCCCCGACAATAGTCTTACCTGCACCGCATGGAAGAACTACTACTCCCGAGCCTCCATGCCAAAATCCTTCCGCCGCTAACTCTTGGTATGGGCGGATTTTCCAATCCTTTTGAACTAAATCAATTGAGTGAGCCTGACCATCGACGTAACCTGCAAAATCCTCCGCGGGCCAACCCAAACGTAACAGTGATTGTTTAATCGCACCTCGTTGTCGTGGAAGTACCGCGAGTGTTTGCGCATCGATGCGCGCCCCTAGGAAGGGCGCAATTTTGCGCGCTCTGATTACCTCTTCCAAAACTGCGCTGTCAGTTGTGACAAGAATTAATCCATGAATTGGGTCGGCCTCTAAGCGCAGACGGCCATAACGCGACATTGTTTCTGCTACATCAATTAAAATTGAATGTGGTACGGCATATCGTGAATATTTAATGAGAGTGTCAATAACGGCCTCGGCATCATGTCCCGCAGCTCGCGCGTTCCAAAGGCCGAGCGGAGTTAAACGATAAGTGTGAATATGTTCTGGTGATCGCTCGAGTTCGGCGAAGGGTGCAATGGCGCGGCGACACTCGGTTGACAGTGGATGTTCAATATCTAGCAGAAGCGTTTTATCACTTTGAACAATTAATGGACCATCAGTCATTAAGGATGTCCTTCACAAAAGCATGCAAAAAAGCACTTCGACTTTCAAGGGCGGTGATCTCAACCCATTCGTGTGGGGCATGTGCACCATCCCCGACTGCGCCTAAACCATCCAACACTTGCGCTCCGGCAGCGGCAGCAAAGTTGCCGTCACTTGCCCCTCCAACACTGGCATGACCTAGGGGCGGCATTCCTAAAACGCTGGCAACCCTTTCGGCGCGTTCATACAATGAGAGCGTTGATGAATTCTCAAGTGGAGGGCGACTAAATCCACCGGTAATTTCATACCGTGCCGCGAGATTTACTGGGGTTAGATTTCGAAGGGCAGAATCTACCCGTTCTAGTTCAGTCATTGAGAAAGAACGAACATCAATATCGAGCACTGCTAAATCCGGAACTGTGTTTGTCGTGTTACCAGAGCGCATCATTGTTGGAACGATGGTAGTTCCTAACTCCTTTTTCTCATGGCTAGCAATTTCAAGAATTGCATGGGCCATTTCAACGGTGGCATTAACTCCTTTTTCAGGTTCAAGGCCGGCGTGAGATGCCCGGCCATGAATTAAAATTTGATACATTGCCGTGCCTTTACGGCCTGTTTTTACCTTGCCATCAATCGATGCTTCTAGAACTAGAACGGCTTTAGCTTGAGCTGAGATTTCTTGTATAAATTCTTTACTCGTTAAACTTCCGGTCTCTTCATCACTCGTTGCAATAAGGGCGACAGATCCTGCTAAGCCATTTAGGGCATACAGAGCTTGCACGAAGCCAGCCTTCATATCAAAGACTCCTGGCCCAGTTGCCCTATTTTCTTTAACGGCCCACACTGGTTGGAAAGATCCCTTGGGCCAGACGGTATCTAAATGCGCCAGCAGAACTACTGCAGGTTTATCGGCACCCCACCAAAAAATTGGACGGCCGTTTACCTCTCGAATCTCGGCAGGTTTACCTAAAATTTCCAGTGCTAAATCACTGGCAAGTTTCATTACGGCACGGCAGGCTTCGAGATCTTCGGTCGGTGATTCCAATCGAACGAGTTTTTCTAACGCTGAGAGCATCGGGCAAGTCTATAACGGTGCCACGCCAGTGATGCGTGGAATTCGGAAGGATTGAACTTCACCGCTGGCATGGTCACGGGCAATTAAGGCTCCAGCGCTAACCCGGATTGGATCGATTATCCTATGCGTGACTGAGCCATTGTTATCGGCATATCCAATAGACAGTGATTTCTCTTCTTGAATAAATCTATTCACCAATTCCATAGTCTCATTTGCAGTACTACGTGGAAGTGCACCGAGAGCCTCACTCGTAACTTGTCGTAAATGTGTCTGCTTATGGCGTGACTTTTCACCCGTCCGTAATGATCGAATAGCCGCTACTAATAAATTGTGGTTCGGAACTTCAATTTCACCAATTATTCGCGGAGGTCGTGGCTTGGTGTGTGCACGGTTTGGTCGCGGACCTGTCAACATTAAACCGTGTGAAGACTCTGCCGCGGGAAGATAACCAGCGTCGCGTAAAATGCGTATCGCATCGGTGGCATCACGCTCGCAAATTAAAACTTCAGGGGCGATGCGTCGTAACGACAAGACAACTAATTTTTTGTCACTCATAATCTGAGCGATAAGTGAAGTGTCCTCGCATCGAATAAAAGAGGAGGTATTTCCAACGCGTAATTTCCCATGTTTTTTTGCTACGTCAGAAATTAAATAATCAAGGGGCTGAGGCATTGGTGTTTTCGATGTCTTAACGAGGAAAGTCCGAATCTCGTCTCCCGTTTTGCCGTGATCTAACGCACGGCGGATTGTCGACTCGCTAAATCGATACACCGTGGCACCGCCGCGGCTCTCAATTTCGGCCATTATCGCCAACTGTTGCGAAATTTCATGTTCTAGTGGGCCAGGAGCAATTGCAGTGTTGTCGCTTTGAATGAGAATATGGTCAACGGTCTTGGGAAGATCCTCATTTATCGGATTTAAATCTCCTGATTCCAAGAATTTAATGCCATATGTGGAGATAGCTCCTTGCCCAGTTATTCCAAGCCATTCCGCTTCGCGCAGGCTCCATGTTGCTAACTCGTCCTGCAATGACGAGTTTCGGCGAACAGGTGCGCGCCAAAGTAGTAATTCGATAATGTAAGTTAGATTAGGTGCCACAGTTAAATTCTCGCCAAGAATCTTAAGGGTTAAGGCTCGAACTCGCGCGGCGTTGACGCGGTCCAGCTCTGGACCCAAAGCGGCAACGCTTTTAGTTTCAGCACGACCGACAAGACCACTCACGC
>JANLPM010000019.1:0-2880 GCA_031367265.1 Actinomycetes bacterium | reverse complement strand
ACTATTACTCACTGCCCAACCTATCTCGGCAGCTAGAGCTAAGGAAGTCGGATTAATTAATTCAGTTGTTCCCGCAAATGAGTTAATGCAAACTAGCCGAGCTCTTGCGCATCAGATAGCGGCTAACGCTCCGCTTTCAGTTGCCGCCGGAAAGGCGATGGTGCGTAGCGTTATAGAAGGCGTTTTGGGAGATGCGGGCCAAAGCGCAAAGGCTATATGGGAGCCGGTTTATCTCAGCGATGATGCGCAAGAGGGACCACTAGCATTTAAAGAAAAACGTACACCGAACTGGCAAGGTCGTTAACAACTAATTTTATTTTTAAATAAGTTGGTTTGGCTCTTGCAGTAACTGCGTAATGTCAGATAAAAATCTTGATCCCTGTGCGCCATCGACTAAGCGATGATCAAAAGAGAGTGAAAGCGTACTCACTTGTCGAACAACAATATCTTCGCCAACTACCCAAGGACGATTCACAACGGCACCGAGGCAGATGATGGCAGATTCTCCCGGTGGCAAAATCGGGGTTCCAGTTTCGATGCCAAATACGCCGATATTAGTGATCGACATCGTGCCACCATTTAACTGGTTCAGTTGTAATCGCTTGTTGCGCGCAGCGTCGACTAACTCTTCGATTGCCTTAGCAAGTTCTTTGAAACTCAATTGCTCGGCATCTTTAACATGTGGAACTAAAAGTCCGCGATCAGTTGCCGTAGCGATTCCAAGATTCACATAGTGCTTAACCACAATCTCTTGTCTTTGCGCATCCCAGAAACTATTTACTTGTGGCGTTTGGCGCACAGCAATGCACATCGCGCGTGCCAGTAAAGCAAGTGGCGAGAGTCGAATTCCTGCGAACTCACTTTGAGTACGTAATTGATCGAGTAATCTCATTGCATCACTCATGTCTACAGTAATGAATTCAGTGACATGAGGCGCGGTGAAGGCGCTGGCCACCATTGCTTCGGCCATTACTTTTTGCACCCCGTGAATCGGAGTGCGCGTCTCTCGGGATTCATCCACATTAATTTTTTCGACGACGGTTGCACTCTTTTCTGACCCTGCAGCTAATTCAACATCGTTTCGAGTTATGGAACCCTGTGGGCCACTGCCAATTAATCTTGTCAGATCCACACCGTAATCTTTAGCAAGTTTTCGAACTGGCGGTTTAGCGAGAGCAGTAATTGGGTTACTCATTGGGGAGATGGAAGTTGTGGTTGGCATCCTCGCCACGTGTGAATTACTGCCATAGTTTCTTGGGCCACGCACTCGGCGCTCGCCCTCATCATTTCGAGGACCAGAGCCCACCAAGATTTCAGTGCGATCAGTGCGTGGAGAGACCGAGTCCGGCACGGCTGCAACCGTGGCAATCAATTTAATTTGGATAATTGGAGCACCGACTCGAACTACTTGACCTTCTTGCGCGAGAAGTTTAATTACTGTGCCAGCAAAAGGACTGGGAAGTTCGACCAGGGCTTTGGCGGTTTCTATCTCAACAATGGCTTGATTAACCTCAATCTCTTGACCGAGTGAAACTTTCCACTGCACAATTTCGGCATCTTCTAAACCCTCACCCACATCGGGGAGTCGAAATTCGAAGATTGTGTCGGTTACTTCGTCCATTTCAGTAATTCATAGCTTTCTCAACCGCATCAAGAATTCTTTCGGCATCGGGCAGGTAGTCATCTTCAATTCGGCTAGGAGGATATGGAACGTCATAGCCAGTAACTCTCAAAACAGGTGCCTCCAAATTATAGAAACACTCTTGATTCAAGCGCGCAGCGATCTCGCCGCCAAGTCCGCCATTTCCAGGTGCTTCATGAACTACGACTGCACGGCCTGTTTTCCTCACTGAACTTATTAGCGTATTCATATCTATTGGACTCAATGAGCGAAGATCAATAACTTCAAGTTTGACACCATCTTCGGCGGCAAAGGTGGCAGCTTGCAAACATGTAGCAACCGTTGGGCCATAACCAATAAGTGTGCAGTCTGAACCTTCCTTTAAAATTTTCGCGCAGTTAAAAGCAAGAGCGCTTTCAATTGACGCTTCGACGTCGACCTCACCTTTTTGCCAATACCGCCGCTTTGGCTCTAGAAAAATAACTGGATCATCACTTGCGATGGCCTGTTGAATCATCCAGTACGCATCGTTGGGATCGGAACACGTTACAACTCGAAGTCCTGGTGTGGCGGCAAAATATCCTTCGGGAGATTCACTGTGATGTTCAACTGAACCGATCCCTCCGCCGTACGGCATTCGAATAGTTATGGGCAAAGTAAGTGCGCCGGCGGAGCGATATCTCATGCGTGCAAGTTGCACAACGATTTGATCAAAGGCGGGAAATACAAAACCATCAAATTGAATTTCAACCACTGGCCGATAACCGTACAGCGCCAAACCAATAGCAGTGCCAACGATTCCCGATTCTGCCAATGGAGAATCAATGACTCGATCCTCACCGAACTCTTTTTGTAGACCATCAGTTACTCGAAAAACGCCGCCGAGTTTGCCAATATCCTCTCCCATTAAAAGCACTTGAGAGTCCGAAGCCATTGCACGATGTAGACCTTGGTTAATAGCGTGAACAATGCTGAGTTGAACCACGTTAAATCTCCCGTGACTGGGCGATAATGGATGAGACTTCATTTCGCTGTTTTTCAAGATTCTCGTCAGGAGCTGCATACACATGGTCGAACATGGAAATCGCCGTTGGATCGGGTAGCTTTCGGCACTCGTCGCGCATCCGTTGCGCCAGCGCCGTTGCCTCATCGGCAAGGTCGGATTCTATTTTTTGATTGAGAACGCCTTTAGTTTGCAGATAAATCTTTAACCGCTCAATCGGATCGCGCTCGCGCCACAGTTCGACATCGCTAAAGAG
>JANLPM010000297.1:0-3233 GCA_031367265.1 Actinomycetes bacterium | reverse complement strand
GCTACCACCAGACTTAAAACTAGGATCGCCGACATAGTGAGTGAATTTTCGGTCACGATGTGTGCAGACAAATATCCAACAAGTGCGGAAACAATAAGAATAATTCCACCCATAGTTGGAGTACCGCGTTTAATGTGGTGACTAGTTGGACCATCATTGCGAATTATTTGGCCATATCCTCTAGCTGCAAGAACTTTGATTAAACTTCTAGTACCGAAAAGAGAAAATAAAAGTGCTATTGCACCAGCAATTAAAATCTGTCTCATGCGGTGGTAACCTCTCGCTCAATCCACAACCTTGTGATCTCATCGACTAAAAATTCAAAACCCTCAGCCCGTGAAGCTTTTACAAGCACAACATCGCCTGGCGCTAAATGCGAAACAAACTTAGTTGCCGTTGAAATTGTGTCTACATGATGGAACTGCGTTGAACCGATTCCAACTCCATATTCACTTGCATTTACGATTACTAAGTGATCTATGCCAATCTCTTCGGCAAGCCTTCCGATGTCAGCACTAGCAGCCGCACCAGATTCGCCAAGTTCGTGCATTTTCCCAATAAATGCCCAAGATTGGCCCCCGCGCTCTTGTGCAAAGAGAATCAGACTTCGCATAGCTGCCGCCATTGATGCAGGATTAGCGTTATATGCATCATTGATGATGAGAAGATCCTGAATTTCATGAAGTTCCATGCGCCACTTGCTTGAAATATCGGCTGTTGATAATGAACTTGCGATGAGTTCTATTGGCAATGAAAGCGCGGTTCCCACGGCGGCAACTGCAAGGGCATTAGCAACTTGATGCCCCCCAACTATTCGTAAACCAATCGCATCTCTTCCGGCCTTGGTTACTAAGTCAAAATGTGGTCGGCCTTCGCGAATCTCCACATCAGTGCCACGAACATCATTATCGCCCTTTTCGCCAAAGGTGAGTACGACGCCGCTATGCAGCTCTGCCATTTTTGGCGTGAACTCATCGTAGGTACCAAGAATCGCAATTCCAGTGTTATCTAGAGATTGAATTAATTCGCCTTTAGTTTCCGCAATAGCCGCCTGCGAACCAAATTCACCTAAGTGAGCGGTTCCAACGGTAAGAACAACGCCAATATTTGGTTGCGCGATTTCACATAATCTAGCGATATCACCTTTATGTCGAGCACCCATTTCTAAAATGCAGAATCGTGTGCGCTCGTCACATTCAAGTAGTGTTATTGGCAGCCCCAAATCATTATTGAATGACCCCGCTGGCGCCACAGTTGGACCAACGGCTCCTAACATATGTGTGAGCAAATCTTTTGTAGTTGTCTTTCCTTGGGAACCTGTAATGCCAATTACTGTCAAATTTATTAGTCGCCTTCGTACAAATGCCGCAATCTTTGATAAAGCATCCACCACATCCTTAACTACTATGCACGGTCCATCTATCACTCGAGTAGTAAGAGAAAACATTGAACCCAATTGATATGCTTGTACCGCAAACTCATGTCCATCAACCTTCTCTCCTTGAATGGCTAAAAAGAAACTCCCAGGTGTAGCTAAACGCGAATCAAAGACTGGCGCCCTGGAAATGAGTAAATCTTTATCACAGTGAAGCTCGCCGCCAACAAGAAGTGCGATTTCACCAGCCGTTAAAGTAATCACGGTTTGTTCTCTATTGCTCGAGCAAGCTCGACTCGGTCATCAAATTTGTGGACTACCCCAGCGATTTCTTGGCCTAACTCATGGCCTTTGCCTAGCACTAACACAACATCACCTGGCAAGGCATGAGTAACCGCAGTTCGTATCGCGGAGGCACGATCGATGATGATCTGACTCGGAGATTGCACATCAATATCTAAAACCATTTGCACCAGAATATCCTCTGGTCTTTCACTGCGTGGGTTATCGCTGGTAAAAATTGCAATATCGGCGCCCTCATGTAAAGCCCTTCCCATCATGGACCTCTTTGAGGTATCCCTATCGCCACCACAGCCTAGGACAGCTATTACTTTTCCTGCGGCAATTTCATGAGCGGTCTCTAAGACTCGAGTAACTGCATCTGGAGAGTGTGCATAGTCAACAAGGGCAGTGAAAGTTTGTCCAAGTTTTACCGCTTCGAGTCGGCCCGTGGCCCCGTGCAACTGCGGCAATACGGCGGCTATATCGATTGGATCAACGCCACTTTCTACCGCTAAGGCAATACTCATCAATAAATTGTCATAGTTGAAAGCACCTAACAAAACGGTTTTTCCTTCAATAAGAACCCCACCAGTCCCACGAATAGCAATAGTTGCGCCAAAATTATCTTTCTCTATTTTTACAAAACGCCAAGTAGCTTTAACATTACTTCGCGACAAGCGCAGAACTGGCAACTCTGTAGTTGCAGCAAGTCGGGCACCATAGGCGTCGTCTATATTGATCACCGCCAAATCGGCATACTCGAAAGTAAACAACGCTGCTTTAGCTTGAAAATATTCTTCCATTGAATTATGGAAATCCAAATGGTCTTGCGAAAGATTAGTAAATCCGACAACAGCGAAATGACTTCCGCGAATTCGGTCTAAGGATATTGCATGGCTGGAAACCTCCATGATTAGATTTCGCATATGTCGCTCGCGCATGACCGCGCAGAGAGCTTGCAACTCTGGACTTTCCGGTGTCGTTCGCTTACTTGAAAAGACGTCGCTACCTATACGCGTTTCAACCGTGCCAATAAGCCCACTCTGACGTCCAATTGCCTGCATAATCTGATAGAGCAAGGTGGTAACTGTGGTCTTTCCGTTAGTACCAGTAACACCAATACTATATAAATCGCGCATTGGCTCTGAATAAAACCATGCACTTACTTCACCAGCGGCTCGACGAGGGTTCTCGCCAATGAGAACTGGAACGCCGTTCACAAGCGCTGCTCCTGCTCTATCTGTTAAAACGGCGACTGCGCCATTAGCAATGGCATCAGATGCAAACGTGGCTCCATGGACATTAGAACCGGGCAGAGCAATAAAGAGATCACCCTCAATTACATCAATACTCGATTGAGAAATACCGGAAATTTCAACTCCGTCTATGGCATGGCCAAAATCTGCACCTACGAGCGAGGCACATACTTCAAGGCTTTTGCTGATGCTATTTAGTGGTCTTAGCATTCGCGGCCCTTTTCGCTATTAATTCTTTTTCATTTAATGAAACTGGCACGACAGTTGTATTCGTTGGAGCTATGTGTCGACTTTGTAAAACAAAAGACATAACTTTCTTA
>JANLPM010000250.1:0-2722 GCA_031367265.1 Actinomycetes bacterium | reverse complement strand
CGCTTGGCCCAACTTGGTGTTGAAAAAGATCTCTTTAAAAAAGGCGCAGTTGCCGGAAGTGAAGTCCGAATCGGCGATGGGGCAACCGAAGTTGTCTTTGATTGGGAGCCAACGATTGAGGCCGGGGCCGAACAGTTAGCCGGCCACTTGCACCGTCGCGGCGAGGATTCACGTCTTGAATCAACGTGGCAACAGACCGAGCGCGCGGACGATGTATTAAGTGATGATGAAATCGCCAAACAGTGGGAGTACAACATCGAAGATCCTCACACTCCACAATTAAAAACCCCCGAAATTAAAGGTGGAGAAAACAATTGAGTCGAGTAAAAATCGCCTCGGCCAAGCGAATCGTTATTAAAATCGGCTCATCTTCCCTTACCGGAAAAGCTGGGTCGCAGCTAGATAACGCTGCAGTTGAAAAATTAGCCAGCGTTGTTGCAGAGTGCAGAAAACGTGGCGCTGAAGTTGTGGTCGTCTCATCGGGTGCTATAGCTGCAGGGCTCGGACCACTCGGTTTAACTTCTCGTCCTAAAGATTTAGCGACCCAGCAAGCCGCGGCTTCGGTCGGTCAAGGCTTACTGATTGCACAGTACACAGCCAGTTTTGCAAAGCATGCAATTACCGCATCTCAAGTATTAATTACAACGCAAGATGTTGTGCGACGCTCGCACTATCAAAATGCTCAACGCACTTTATATCGCCTCCTTCAATTAGGTGTTGTTCCAGTAATAAATGAAAACGATTCTGTTGGAACCCAAGAGATTCGCTTTGGTGACAATGATCGATTAGCTGCCCTGGTTGCATTACTTGTCAGCGCCGATTTATTAGTTCTAGTCTCAGATATTGATGCACTCTATGATGCGCCACCAGCACAGGCGGGTGCTCAAGCAATTCACGAAGTTGCCAATATCTCCGAAATTGAAAACATTGTTCTTGGTGGGGCGGGCTCTGCTGGAGTCGGTAGCGGGGGAATGGTTACTAAAGTTGAAGCTGCGCGAATCGCAACAAGCGCTGGAATTCCAATGATTTTAACTTCGCTCTCAGATGTTGATAAAACTTTGAGCGGTGCCGATTTAGGTACACATTTTCATGCTCACGCCAGCAAAACCACTTCGAGACTTTTGTGGTTAGCCCATGCGACGACGACGCAAGGACGTTTAGTTTTAGACGCTGGCGCCGTCACCGCAATCCTTGAGCGCGGAACCTCTTTACTGCCTGCAGGTGTGACGGCAGTCGAAGGGGATTTCATTGCTGGCGATGCCATTGAATTAGTTGGACCAGATTCCACGGTCATTGCACGCGGACTTGTCGCCTTTGATAGCAGTGAGATTCCAATCATGCTTGGGCGATCCACAAAAGAGTTAGCCAAAGCCCTTGGCCCAGAGTATGAGCGCGAGCTAGTGCACCGCGATGATTTAGTTTTGCTCTGAAATTAACTTCAAAACCGGAGCCACTCGCTCGCTGCGACCATCTGAACTTGTCGGTTCATCACTGAGTTTTACGATAACGGTTTTATTAGCTAAATCCATCCAGACAAATTGTCCATGTAAACCCAGCATCAAATTAATTCCTGGATATGGATGCCAAACTTGTGCGCCATAACCCCAGCCGTAATCAAGCACCACGCTTGGAGTTGAAATTCGGGCGAGCCAGGCGCTACTGATGATTGGCGAAGTTGGTTGAATTAACGCTGCACCAACAAGGGCGTAATCTCTCGCCGTTGCATTGAAACAACAAAAGGCTTTTTCAGTGCCTCCAATTCGATCGACATTCCATGTTGCAACATGTGCGGCACCAACTTTCTGCCAGAAATTCTCACTAAAATAATCGACCAAGCTCTTTCCAGTAATCTTTTTGATTATCATTCCCAGCATTTGGGTATCTACACTTCGATATTCAGCGAAGGCTCCAGGTGTCTCACGCATCTTTCGATTATGCATTAAGAACCAGTCAACATCGGTGGAGGCATACATCTGTGCGATTGCAACGCCCCAACCGCTTGGACCGGTCGGGTAGTTATCAGATACTCCGACGCCGGCCTTCATATCGAGAAGATCTTTAACAGTTACTTTGTCAAAACTTGTTCCAGCTTTAAAAGCCGGCAAAATGCTTACGAAAGTATCGCTATCCTTTAATAGGCCATCATCGATTAACTTTCCTATCATCAAGGATGTCATAGTCTTTGCAACTGAGTAAGAGGGAAGTCGAGTTTGGGCACCCATTCCATTGAGATATTTTTCGTATGTTAAGACACCGTCTCGAATAACTAAAAAGGCATTGGTATGTGTTGATGCTAAAAACTCATCGAAACTAATACTCTTGCCTTCAAAATTAACGCTTGCCGGCATTGCCTCATTGGCAGTTTTCCAAAGGACGGGAGTTGCTGCAGCGACAATTGTGTGAGCAGGCATTAAATCAGGCGTCTTAGATGCCGGTGCCAGACCTAACTTAATTGCGGCAATTGGCTCGGGATATCTAATGGCCTTAGTTAATCCAAAGAGGGCTACATAGATAATGAGAATGAAAACAAAAATTTTACGAATAAATTTCAGCACGGCATTAGCCTAACTGCCGATAGGCTTGCCGGCATGGATGCCAAGCTGCTCATTTCGCAGTTAGCCGACACTGCACGCATCGCAGCACGTACCTTAAAAGTTGCTACCGCAGAAGAGCGTAGAGCGGCATTGCTTGCAATCGCCGATGCAATCGACGCAAGAAGCGC
>JANLPM010000246.1:0-2014 GCA_031367265.1 Actinomycetes bacterium | reverse complement strand
AGCAAGTACGCAAACGTGCTTTGAAAGTTACCGCAATAGCCACCAAACTCTCCATTGGGGTAGAAAAACTCCACGGTGCTTTTATTAAAACCGTACCAGGCCAAGAAGCTTCAGCAATTAAAACGCAACCTCTGAGCGCTAAATCGATAATTCTTGTGGGAGAGCGCGCATCTGAAAGCGTTGGGGTCCTAACCTCAGTGGCAGCTTTGGCCGATGCAACAGGTGCAAAAATTGCATGGATCCCACGTCGTGCCGGCGAACGAGGTGCATTAGAAGCTGGAGCGATCGGCAACTTATTGCCAGGTGGCCGTCCAGTCGCTGATGCTGCTGCCCGCGTAGATATTTCGGCGCATTGGGGCGTACCAAGCATTCCATCTTCAATCGGTCGCAATTACGACGAAATTTTCGCCGCAGTACATACTGGTGAGATAGGTGCACTCATAGTGGGTGGCGTCGATCCACTTGATGGTGCCAAAAGTACGCAGGCATTAACCGCTCTTGACAAAGCATTTGTCGTATCACTGGAAATTGCACCGAGTGAAGTAACGCTTCGTGCAGATGTTGTCTTACCGGTAGCGGCAATAACTGAGAAAAGCGGCTCTTTTCTTAATTGGGAAGGCCGCGCACGCGCTTTTGATTCAGCTGTTGCCGATTCTCTCAACCGCAGCGATTTACGAATCCTTTCAATGATTGCTCAAGAAATGGGCCTCGCATTAAATCTTGGCACTGTTACCGCAGCGAGCAAGGAAATCGCAACTCTTGGAGCATGGAAGGGTGAACGCGTATTAATGAATGCAGTTAAAACTATTGAAAGCCCAATTTTATCTGATAATCAATTTATTCTGAACTCTTGGCGCCGCTTACTAGACCTTGGCACTTTACAAAAGGGAGAAGAAAACCTAGCTGGTACTGCTAGGGAAACTGTCGCAGTTATATCCCCAAACAGAGCGTTAAAATTAGGCGTTATCGATGGCGATTTATTGAAAATTTCAAATAGCAACGGCGAAGTAACTTTGCCGGCTTTAGTTGAAGATATTCATGATGATGCAATCTGGGCGCCACGTAATTCGCTCGGTTCTCAGTTACTAGTAAATCTAGATGCAGCACATGGCGAAGTAGTGACAGTGGTGAAGATATGACAACGGCAGAAATTTTAGGAGCCGATCCTGGCTGGCTCATTACGGTCAAAGCGCTACTTGTCTTTATTTTCTGTGTTGTACTCACACTTCTATCAGTATGGGGCGAGCGACGTTTAGTCGCACGTATGCAACAACGACCAGGTCCCAACCGAGTTGGCCCATTTGGTTTGATTCAAGCGCTAGCCGATGGGGTCAAACTTGCGCTCAAAGAAGACATAATTCCCGCAGCTGCCGACAAGGTAGTCTTTGTTTTAGCCCCAATAATCAGTGCTACAACCTGCTTTATGGCTTTTGCCGTTATACCTATAACTGGACCAGTCACATTATTTGGTCACAAAACCGCGATGCAGTTAACTGATTTTCCAGTCGGTGTTCTTTACGTTTTAGCGATTGCATCAGTTGGAGTGTACGGAATCATTTTGGCAGGCTGGTCATCGGGTTCGACATATCCATTGCTAGGCGGGTTGCGCTCGAGTGCCCAAGTCATCTCATATGAGATTGCCATGGGACTTTCTCTCGTTGCGGTATTTATTTATTCAGGTTCAATGTCAACCTCAGATATCGTCGCGGCTCAATCTTCGACATGGTATGCAGTTGTATTATTTCCATCATTTGTTATTTACGCGATTTCAATGGTCGGCGAAACAAACCGCGCACCATTTGATTTAGCTGAAGCTGAAGGTGAACTCGTTGGTGGTTTCCATACCGAATACTCATCTCTAAAATTTGCACTCTTTTTCTTGGCCGAATACGTCAATATAATCGCAGTATCTGCACTAGCCACGACGCTCTTCCTGGGCGGTTATCACGCGCCACCGTTCCTTGGATTTACTGAAAACTGGTTGGGCGGATGGTTCACCGCGCTCTGGTTCTTC
>JANLPM010000230.1:0-4725 GCA_031367265.1 Actinomycetes bacterium | reverse complement strand
GGCAAAATCTGTGACAAGTTCGACTGCTTGGGTCATATAACCCCTATTTGTATAGTTTCGATCAATCCAATAACCAATATGAGCGCCCCGAAGTGCGCCATAAATAACTCCACCTAAAGAGATTTGGCCGATTAAATTGTGCCCATTCCATACGGCAAAGGAGAATGATCGGCCACTTCGCGCTTCGCGATTGACCTGCCGAATCATTGTGAAATAAGACGGCAGTTGATGCTCCAGTGAATCATCACCACTGTTCCCAGTTACAGGCGCCGTAGCCTCCCAGGGCGCGAGCCACTGGCGATTTTGGGCTCGAACAGTGTTCCAAACTCCTTGATCTCGAAATCTTAACGGCCGCAGATAAATCTCTTTCCCAGAAATCTTTATTGGCCAACGCTGCGCCATGGCCAACCTATATATATCTTCGCTCGAGAATCACAACGGTGACCATATCGCCGGCCTTAAGCTCGGTCTCCTTCTCCCCTACAGCAATGAATGCAGTGGCGTCGGAAAGCGTTGCAAACTCGGATTGAGAAGCCAAGGGCATCACTGAATTCCCGTCCTCTGATAACACGGCTCGAATATATGAGCGCAACCCTTTTTCTGATTCAATTGATTTTTCAAGTTTAGCTTTTACACAAGGGCGATGAATTGTCGCTGCGCCTAGCATGGTACGAATCATCGGCCGAACGAAGAGTTCAAAAGAGACATAGGCTGCAATTGGGTCTCCCGGCAACGTAACAACAGGTGTTCTATCTGGGCCGATTTCCCCATAATTGTGGCGCCCACTCGTCTCAATAGCTAAGTCGACGGTGGTTATTTCACCCATTCGAGACAGCGTGCGGGTAATAAGGTCAAATGAATCATCCTGGCGCTCGCCACTAATAATAATAAGATCTGCACGAACTAATTGATCCTCTATAACGCTCTGAAGTTCATCCTCATTATTTGGAATTGTGTGAACGCGATAGGCAACTGCTCCTACTTCTCGTACGGCGGTCGTGAGCAACCATGAATTCGTTTCGTACTCTTGCTTCCCCGTGAGCAATTTTCCAGGCTCGACAAGATCCGGGCCTGCCGAAACAACAACAACGCGTGGGTGCGGGCGCGTAGGTAAATGATCGTGTCCAATTGAGGCAGCAAGGCCGATTTGAGTTGAACGAATACGGCTACCAGCCCGCATTACCAGTCTCTCGCCGGCAAAAATATCCTGTGAAAGTGTTGCACCGTGCGCATCTAAGAGAGGCATTTCAAATGACTCTAAAGGCTTACAAATCGCAAGAAGTGAGGTGAGAAACTCATCTACTCGCGTGTGCTCTGCCATAATCACACCATACTTGTTAGGCCCACCTTTCTATGGGATTTAAGCCTCACAAATTACTGGGAGCACGATATGAATCAGAGCACAGTTAAAAAGGCGCTCCGTGACCGACTTCGGCGCGAGAGATTTCAGAAATTTAGCTCTTCTAATTTTAATATAATTCTGAAAATACCTGAGTTAGAAAAAGCGCGAACAATTGCTTCTTATTATTCATATGGAGTCGAGCCAAGTACTTCTGAAATTAACCAAGCGATTCTCAAAGCCGGAAAGCGACTACTTTTACCTCGAGTAAATGGTGATGTTCTTGAATGGATTGAATGGTCAGGTGACGAAAAAGCGTTGAAGATTACCAAAAAGCTAACTGAGCCACTAGGCCAACCCGTCCGTGATATAGCGTCAATTGATGTAATTGTCGTACCCGCATTGCACATTGATTTTGAGGGTTATCGATTAGGTCAAGGCGGAGGCTATTACGATCGCGCACTTGCCAATATATCAGGGTGGAAGATTGGACTAGTGCATACAGGTGAGTTGACCGAACAAACTCTTCCTAGAGAGGCGCATGACATCGCATTAGATGCCGCTGCCACGCCAACAAGTGTGGTTAGGTTCAAAGATTAAGAGCGAGGAAGATTTCTCGCAATGACAATTCGTTGAATTTGATTCGTACCTTCGTAAATTTGCGTTAACTTGGCATCACGCATCATTCGCTCTACCGGATAATCTGACACATATCCATAGCCACCTAAAACTTGTATCGCATCTTGAGTGACTTTCATGGCAATATCACTCGTAAAACATTTACTGGCCGCTGAAAAGAAGCGAAGATCTCTTTCATTATTTTCACTCTTTACGGCCGCCGCATAAGTCAGTTGCCGTGCGGCTTCGATATTCATTGCCATATCAGCTAAAATAAACTGAACTCCTTGGAAATCAAAGATTTCTTTACCAAACTGTTTACGCTCATGCGCATATTTTGTTGCCACATCAAGCGCGCCTTGTGCTAATCCGAGTGCTTGAGCAGCAATTGTTATTCTGGTGTGATCTAAGGTGTTCATTGCCAACACATAGCCGGCACCGACTTCACTTATTCGGCGGTCATCACTAAGTTGTACATTATCAAAATAGACCTCTCGTGTAGGTGAACCTCTAAAACCCATCTTCTTTTCAGGAGCACCAAATGTGATACCTGAATCGGATTTCTCAACAATAAATGCGGTTATTCCTTTTGAGCCAAGTGATGAATCGCCTTGAGCAATTACGGTATAAAACTCTGACACGCCAGCGTTGGAAATCCATTTTTTACTCCCATTGAGAATCCATCCGCCTGCACTTCGTTCGACTTTTGTACGAATCGCTGAAGCATCGGAACCCGCCTCTGACTCTGACAATGCATATGAAAAACCTTTACCTGCCACCAACTGGGGCAACCAACGTTGCTTTTGAGCTTCGGTACCGCTCAAAATTAATGGAAGGGAGCCAAGTTTATTTACTGCAGGTATAAGCGATGAAGCAGCACAAACCCGAGCGACTTCTTCAATAATTAAAACCGTTGCAAGCGCATCAGCGCCATCGCCCCCATATTGTGTGGGAACGTGGGCGGCACTGAGCCCGGCTTTTTGCAATGCGTCTGCGGCTTCCTGCGGATAACGATGGTCAGCATCTACTTCTTGTGCAAAGGGTGCAATCTCCTTTTCAGCAAGGGCACGAACACTTTTGCGGAGCTCTTTGTATTCACGAGGAAGGTCAAATAGATTTTCCATTATGGTTCATTTCTATCCCGTTGAGCTAATTCTTGCAAATACTGATTGTAATGAGCCAAGTCATCGGGTTGTCCCATGGCAGCAGCTCTGGCCGTGTTTCGATCGATACGTTTTGTTTCACGCGTGTCGTCTTTGACCCAACTAATAAAAGTTGCAACAAGGGCTAAGAGAATCGGTATCTCTCCCATCGCCCAACCAATGGATCCCCCTAGTTGTTGATCAGCTAAGAGATTAGTAACCCAAGGAACCTTTAATGAGCTGAAATATCCATGATCAATGAGGGTCGTTGACGACATTAAAGCGACCGAGAAGAAAGCATGAATGGACATCGCCGCAAAAACTATGACAATTCGAAGTAAATGGGGAACTTTACGGGGATTTGGATCAATGCCAATAATTACGTGGAAGAAAAGTAATCCAGCAAGAATGAAATGGACGTTCATAAAGAAATGACCAGCATGGCTTTGCATCATGGAACCAAATAGGCCGGTGAAATACAGTGCAAAGAGCGAGCCGTCAAAGAGGGCTAGAGCAACCATCGGATTTGTATAAAAGATCGCTAACTTTGAATGAAGCGCGGCAAGTAGTGTCCCTCGTACGCCACTTTCTCCACTGACTCGACCCTGTGGCAGGGTGCGAAGTCCCAAAGTAATCGGCGCACCTAAAATTATTCCGATCGGTGCAATCATCCCCAAAACCATATGCGCCACCATGTGATATGAGAAGGCAAAGTAGGCGTAAAGTCCAAGACCGCCACTTGTTGCAAACTCAATAGCTGTAATCCCCAAACCAAAAGCAATTGTGCGTCCCAATGGCCATTTATCTCCGCGGCGAGTTAAAACAAGTACGCCTTTGATATATAAAGCAACGGCTGTAATTAAAATGCCAATCATTAATGCATCAGGTTCGAAACTAAGGAGTAGACGGCTCCATGTAGGTGGAGGAGGTGTCGAGATTCCGGAGATCGCAACAGCTGGGTCAAACTTTGCCCGCGTAGGATTTTCGGGAGCCTGATTCGACGACAGCCACGTCCCCATCGCGACTGTACCTACCATAATCAATGCTTCAGCAAAAATTAGTCTTCCGAAACCGATCCAATCGATTCTTTCACGATTGGCTAAATCTTCCCGATGCTTATATCCGATCACGATGAGAACTAAGGTCATCAGAATTTTTGCAATTATCACGTACGCGTAGGTACTGTTCCATGCTCCCTTAAAATTCAAACGAGTCCAGGCACTTACGCTTCCACTGATTACAACTGCGATTAATGCCCACAGTGCTAGCTCACTAAAACGAGGGACCGCAATTGGCCGATCTTCTGGTTCTAATAAAGCCAGGGCAATCACTCCCCCGACCCACAATGAAAGTGCGACAACATGTATAACTAAAGAGCCAATAATCAAACCATGCGAACCGTTAGAGGCATCGTGACTTTGAAAAATCGGCGCAACGAGTCCAACCATAGAAAGAAGCAATAAAAACGCACTAGTTAAGGTCTTATTAACTCTAAAAGCGAGCACCGCAACAGTAATCGCTACTATTGATTGAAATAGTAAGTACTGACCAAGTGTAATTTGAGTAACAAAAGATTTCAGGATCTTTGGAGCGAGGGCGACAGATAGAGGTTGATCCAAAATTAAT
>JANLPM010000118.1:0-1517 GCA_031367265.1 Actinomycetes bacterium | reverse complement strand
AAAGTTGACAGTTGATGTAAATGACCTGGCATCAAAGTAAATGACTATATTTCCCAGAATAATTGCAAAAACTGAATTCCGAAAGAAAAAAATGATGGCTCGGCGCCTTGTGACTGGATCTACGATAGTTTTAAAAATTCCTTTAAATCTAATTAGCAGAATCAAAATAGTTAGCCCCAAAATGAGCCGTGACATCCCTAACCCTTCGAGAAAGACTTCTACATTCTTGCGTCCATGAAAAAAGATAAGTTCTGACCGTATGAGCGAATTTATTACTAGAAAGATTTGTAATATCGTTGCGAATATCCAAGCTCTACGACGCCGCAAATTTATTCCGCGCGCAGTCACAAATAAACAGGCCGCAATGAGAATTGAAGCCACTTCACTTGAAGCTATGTACGTTGGATTGATTTGATTGCCAATTCTTCGAATAAAATGTGGGAAGAAATTAAGTGAAAAAATCCCAAAGAGCGTAAGAGATTGCACATAGAGAAGTACGCTTATAAATCTTGCGGCTCTAAATTTCTGGCCTGTTACTACCATTTTTGGAGTCTACCTCTCGCAATGGCGGCTAAATACGTCAATTTTGGAGTTACTTAGTGGTTCGACGGAGTGTTAAAGATCCTGCCCCAAGTAAAACTGCCAGAAAGACAACAATAATTGCCACATCACTTTTGATAGAGCCCATCCCTAACAAAGTTTTTTTCGTTGCATCTACGGCATATGACAAGGGAAGGAAATTTGAAATATCAACAAGTATTTTCGGCATTGAATCACGTGGGGCAAGAAGTCCACTTAAAAGTAGTTGTGGCAAGAGAACAATTGGTAAAAATTGAATTGCTTGAAACTCTGTTTTAGCAAATGAGCTGACAAATAGACCCAGCGCTAAGCCAAGAAGTGCATCGAGAATTGCTACCCCTACCAGAGCACCTTGAGCACCTTGAATCATTAACCCCAGCGGGCCCATCGCATAGGTTGTAACAATTATCGCCTGAGCAGCGCTGGCAATACCGAAGGCAATTGCATAACCCACAATAAACTCAAATTTAGTTATGGGAGAGATAAGAACCCGCTCAAGAGTTCCGGAGGTACGCTCTCTCAGAGTGGCAACCGAAGTAATCAAAAACATCACCAACATGGGAAAAACACCGAGCAACGAGCCGGCAACATGTTGGAATACTTGGGGTTGTGACCAGTACACAAATTTTAGAATTGTCATGAGTAAGCACGGGGCGATGATGATCAGTGCCATACTTCTGGGATCATGCTTTAACTGCAATAAAACTCGCTTAGTTGATGCCATAACTCTCAATAAATTCATCGTTTTTCCACCAGTGAAATAAAGACCGAGTCCATATTTTCTAAACCTGTCTCTTGGCGAAGTTCCTGCGGTGTTCCCTTGGCTAATATCGCCCCGTCGCGCAATAAAATCAATTCATCACAGTGGTCGGCCTCCTCCATCATGTGACTACTTACTAATAACGTTTTGCCTTGCGCCGTAAAGCGGTGAAAGAGTC
>JANLPM010000081.1:0-2686 GCA_031367265.1 Actinomycetes bacterium | reverse complement strand
TTGGAAAGACGTCAAGTAAACCCGCCTCTTGGCCTAGTCGATATACCTGTTCAACAACTCCAGCAGTATCGGCAACAGGTGAGGTATTGGCCATCGCCGAGAGAGCAGTAAAGCCACCCCTGGCGCCGGCGCGCGCGCCAGAAAGTATGGTTTCAGCATCTTCACGTCCGGGTTGGCGCAGATGGGTATGTAAATCGACCAAGCCGGGTAAGAGAATTGAAGCTTTAACATCAATAATCGTGGCTTGCGCATCGATGATATTTGGTGAAATGCAATTAATCAGGCCATCGACTATTAAGAGATCACTTAAGGTGCCATCGGGTAATTGCCCGTTCTGCAGAAGAATGCGCGCGACTTTAGTCATTTAATCCCCACGTCTAAACTTTGACCCGCGAGCAAAAGATACAAAATCGCCATTCGAACACTGACGCCATTAGCCACCTGTTCAACGATTACCGAACGCGCACTGTCGGCAACTTCGGCGGCAATCTCAAGACCACGATTCATTGGACCCGGATGCATAACAATGGCGGTTTTAGACATCAATGCCATACGATCTGAGTTTAAACCAAAATATCGCGAATACTCCCTTGCGTTTGGAAAAAATACGTCACTCATACGTTCCAGTTGGACTCGCAGCATCATAACTACATCTACGCTTTCAATGACGGAATCTAAATCATACGAAATAGTCACTGGCCAGCTTTCAACGCCCACTGGTAGAAGCGTTGGAGGCGCAATCAAAATTACTTCGGCGCCTAACATGGTCAATAGCAAAACATTTGAGCGGGCAACTCGTGAATGAAGAACGTCACCAACTATCGCAATGCGCAATCCTAGTAAGTCGGAGGCACCTTTGCCGCAATGTTTTCTGATTGTAAAGGCATCCAAAAGCGCTTGACTTGGATGCTCATGAGTCCCATCCCCTGCATTAATAACACTTCCCAGCATCCACTCTGAATCTGCTAATCGCGCGGGTGCACCCGATGCACTATGCCTAATGACTACGGCATCAGCGCCCATCGCTTGAAGCGTGAGTGCAGTATCTTTGAGTGACTCTCCTTTACTCAAACTAGATCCCTTAGCTGAAAAATTAATCACATCTGCAGATAATCTTTTAGCCGCAGCTTCAAATGAAATACGAGTTCGTGTTGAATCTTCGGCAAATAGATTTACGATTGTGCGGCCGCGTAAAGTAGGAAGTTTCTTGACTGCGCCATCGGAAATGCGCGCCAACTCAGTTGCCGTGTCAAGAATTGAAATTGCCTCTGATTTAGTTAGATCTGAAATCGAGAGTAAATGGCGCATTAGTTGTCCTCGATCCAAACATCGTCTATGCCATCAATTTCGCTCAATCGGACCCTCACTGACTGGGCAATGGAAGTTGGAAGGTTTTTTCCCACAAAATCGGCGCGGATGGGTAGTTCACGATGTCCGCGGTCGACAAGTACTGCTAACTGAACCGTATGTGGTCGCCCGATTTCCCCAAGGGCGTCAAGGGCGGCACGTATAGTTCGACCAGAATATAGAACATCGTCTACCAAAATGATTTCTCGCCCCGCAACACCACCATTTGGAATCGATGTGGGCATGAGCGGGCGTGGTGGACGCAATCGCAAATCATCTCGATACATCGTTATGTCTAGCATTCCCACCGGGATTTCGTGGCCAACAATAGTTGCCATAGCCGTAGAAATTCGCAGCGCCAAATGCACACCGCGAGTCGGAATACCTAAGAGAGTTATCTGGCTGGTATCCGAATTTGCCTCTAAAATCTCATGCGAAATACGTATCAGAGAACGTGAAATATCTAATGCCGACAGCGCAACACTCATATAAATCTCCTTCCCCAACTCACAGGTTGGGTCGTTAAAGGATGCGAGGGAGAATATATCACCACATTGCTCAAGCTGTGGATAAGTTCTAAAATGTGTCGCCGCCTTAAATTATCCTAATAGACATGACAACACCAGCTTCTATCTCATCCAGATTACGCGAAATTAGGATTTCCAAGGCGCTTTCACTTGCCGATGTCGAGGTTGCGAGTAATAGAAGAATTCGTGCCGTTGTCCTTGGCTCTTATGAGCGAGGTGACCGCACACTCAGCGTAAATAAGGCGATTGTAATTGCCGAATTTTACGGCCTGCCCCTCTCGTATCTCTTAGAGCCCCCAACTCTGGCCTGCGCAGTTCCGGTAGCGCCCGTTATCGATCTGCGCCATGTTCGAGCCCTTGCTGGTGCACCTAACGCGGTGGAAAAAAGCGCTCCACTGATGCGAACAATTATCACATTTCTCAGTGGCGTCGTGGCGGTGCGAAATGATTGGAATGGAGAGGTTCTCTCTTTACGTTGTACCGATTTAACACACCTGGCAATGGCAGTCGGAAAAACACCAGCTCAACTGCGTGAAATTCTAGCTCAAAACCATCTCTTGCTAAAAATTAAATAGCTAAACTCTCTTTAATCGAAGAGACTCGCCCCAATACTCCGTGAATAAAGCCTGCAGATTCATCGGTTGATAGCTCTTGTGCCATTGATAGGGCTTGATCTATGGCAACGCCATCGGGAATACCGGGACACCATAGAATCTCATAAATTCCCAGCCTTAATATATTTCTATCTACAGTAGGTAAGCGGTCCATATCCCACCCTTGGGCATAAGTTGAGATTAACTCATCAATCTTTC
>JANLPM010000076.1:0-3558 GCA_031367265.1 Actinomycetes bacterium | reverse complement strand
ATTATGGAGAGCACCGAATGTGATTATCACGCCACACGTTGGGGGAGATTCAAGTGCCTTTAACCTTCGTGTAATCAAGTTAATTGAAAATCAACTAGCTAAGTTTGCAACTGGTCAACCTCTTGCAAATATTGTCGCAGGCCCGCTTCGCTAAAGAAATGCAACCAATTATTTATTTCACCGAAGATGAGAAACGTTTCAATGAAGATTGAATATGTGAGTGCATGCTCGCTCGTGCGGCGGTAAAATCACCATCGATTATTGCATTCGAAATCGCGCCGTGCTCATGAATCGCGATTTGACCTGAACCATTTTGGTAGTAGTGTTGAAATAGTCCTTCGACGAATTTAGCTCTTGAATTATTTTCGATCAAGTGAAGCCGGTGGGCCATGAAGAGTCGAAATAAATGCAGGTGGCAGTGGGTTCGCTCAAAGGCAGCCTCCACAGACTTGCTTCCAGATAACTTAGCGACCAAATTATGGAAGCGCGCATCATGTTCAGTCAAACTCTTAAATTCATCTACATTTTTTTGCTTCAAAGATTTCATAGTGCTTTTCATCTCTGATTTAAGGATTCTTTTCCCCTCAGCAGTGATTTTCTTTGCCGCTTGCTCGGCCGCCCACGGCTCAATGAGAAGTCGAAACTGAAATAAGTCGTGGAACTCATCCAGAGTTAAAAGATTAGTTGCTTTATATCCCTTAAGTGGCTCTTTTTTGATGAGTCCATCGGACTCTAATCGGGCTAACGCCTCACGAATTGGAGTCTGAGATACTTTTAATTTTACAGATAGCGCGTCGATATTGATTCTGGAGCCAGGAGAAATTTCATACTTCACAATCATCTCTTTTACTTTGCCATAAGTCGTATCAGAGAGGACGTAGGTACGCGCTGTTGATTTAGTATCGCCAAGTTTAACTGTGCTCATGGAGTTAACTGAGTTTCTTCTAAAAATTCCAATTAATTTCTAATCTGGAAGTCGCAGTCCATGCATACCCCCATCCACGTCAAGGACCGTTCCAGTAGTTGAGCCTTGGGCGGGGTTGGCTAGGTAGATTATCGCACTGGCAACCTCCTCGGGTGAAACTAAACGCCCCATTGGTTGCCGAGCTTGGAGTTTCTCGCGTTCTGCAATTGGATCACTTGCCTTTGCAAGTAATCGACCAATCCATGGAGTGTCTGCAGTACCAGGATTAACGCAGTTAACTCGAATCTTCTCTTTCACTCCATCGGCGGCCATAGCTAGAGTGAGCGACATAACCGCACCCTTGCTCGCAGAATAAACGGCTCGACTTGGAAGTCCAACAGTTGCGGCAACGGAACAAGTATTAACGATAGAAGGACAGGAACTCTTTCGAAGAAATGGCAACGCAGCCGCTGAGATTCTACTAATGCTTACAACATTTATATTAAGAACTCTGTGCCACTCCTCATCAGTTGAATCTTCTATGGACCCAATCGCACCGATACCTGCATTATTAATCAGAATATCTATCCTGTTGGTGTGCCCAGCTATCTGCTCAAAGGCGCTACTTACCTCTGCTGTCTCGCCAATATCGCATGGAATCCAAGTAGCAACTTCTGACATTTCGCCTTCATTAAGGTCAAGGCCAAAGACACGGGAACCTTGGGCATGAAGGGATCGGGCAACGGCTAACCCAATTCCTGAACCGGCACCGGTAACAACTGAAGTCAGCCCTTTGAAATCTCCGCTCATATTCTTACTCCATTCACAGCTAAATCGTTGGATTAAAGCTATTTCCTAAAATTCACTACATTTGATTGCATCTCGCCAATACCTTCAATTCCGGTACGGACAACTTGATCTGCACGTAAATAGACTGGCGGTTTAAATCCAAGTCCAACTCCGAATGGCGTTCCAGTATTAATTATATCTCCAGGGAATAACTCCATAAATTGACTGATGTACCAAATGATGTGGTTTATACCGAAAAGCAAATCATTGGTATTTGAATCTTGCTTCATGACACCGTCGACTTCGCACCATAAACGTAAAATGTGAGGGTTGATTGAATCTCCAGTAACAATTGATGGTCCAAGTGGATTAAAAGTTGGAAAAGACTTTCCCTTAACCCATTGGCCTGAGCGTTCAATCTGCCAATGGCGCTCACTAATATCTTGGCTAATTGTGTAACCCAGAATATGGTTTTGAGATTGCTCGGTGGATTCGAGATATAACGCACGTTTTCCAATCACAATTGCAAGCTCAACTTCATAATCAGTTGCGGTGCTTGAAGGTGGAATCATAATGTCATCATTAGGACCTACCACGGAGTCCGGAGCTTTCATGAAAATAACTGGCTCTTTTGGCGTTTCTGCACCTGCTTCAGAAATATGTTGCAGGTAGTTCAAGCCCACACAGATGACTTTTGTTGGACTTTTGATAGGTGCACCAAAGCGATGTCCATTGATGGGTGTGCGTGGAAGTGTCTCTAAATTCGAACATTTTACAAGTTCAAAGGCCCCATTTTCTAACGCTTCGCGCGACCAATCATTAATGAGGGTATCGACATAAATTGCTTCTTCGCCCTCGATTACAACAGGTCTCTCACTTCCAATAGGGCCAATTCGTGCGATTTTCATTTATTTGCTCCAGGTAGTTTTCCAAGGCCGGTATAAGTTGGCAGGAGACGCACATGTTTAGGTTCGAGCTCTTCAAGTGAATTAACTCCAAGTAATTTCATGCCACGGAGCATTTCACCCTGCAATATTGTGAGTGCTCTCTCAACGCCCTGTTGCCCCCCTGCCATGAGGCCGTAGAGATAGGCCCGGCCAATATAAGTGAAATCTGCACCGAGCGCGATCGCCGCCAAAATATCTCCGCCGTGCATAATTCCAGTATCAATATGGACTTCCAAATCTTTCTTTAGCTCCTTCTTCACATCAACGAGTAAGTGCAGAGGAATTGGCGCACGGTCTAATTGCCGTCCGCCATGATTAGATAAAATAATCGCGTCGGCGCCGTATTTCGCAGCCTTAATCGCATCTTCGACGGTTTGTATGCCTTTGATGGTTAATTGGCCATCCCACTGACTTCGAATCCAACTAAGATCTTCAAATGTCATAGTTGGATCGAACATAAAATCTAGAAGCTCGCCAACTGTTCCGTCCCAGTTTTGTATTGAGACAAATGAGATTGCTGGAGTGGTTAGGAAATTTATCCACCATTCCGGTTTTGGAAGCGCATTCAATATTGTTTTTACATTCAGGGATGGAGGAACCGTCAGACCATTTCGAGTATCACGCAAGCGCGCTCCAGAGGCGGGAACGTCTACGGTAAGAATCAAGTTTTTAACTCCACAAGCTTGTGCACGCCGAACTAGTTCCATGCTGGCATCGCGATCTTTCCACATGTACAACTGAAACCAATTAACCCCGGAAGGCGCCGCCGCAAGTACATCTTCAATAGTTGTCGTACCTAGAGTTGAGAGCGAAAATGGAACTCCGAATTTTTGCGCCGCCTTTGCCACCGCGCTCTCTCCTTCAGAGTGCATCATGCGAGTAAAGCCAGTGGGTGCCATTCCAACTGGCATGGCAAAT
>JANLPM010000005.1:0-2053 GCA_031367265.1 Actinomycetes bacterium | reverse complement strand
ATTGGCGCAGTCAGCAAATTCATTGCTGGAGAACCAATAAAGCCGGCAACAAAAGCATTAGTTGGATTGTCATAAAGATTGCGTGGTGTATCTACTTGCTGTAGCAAGCCATCTTTGAGAACTGCAACTCGATCACCCATGGTCATAGCTTCAACCTGGTCGTGTGTTACATACACAGTCGTGATTCCAAGTCGGCGCTGCAAAGCTGCGATTTGCGTACGAGTTGCAACACGTAATTTCGCATCAAGATTTGAAAGTGGTTCGTCCATTAAAAAAACTTGTGGCTCGCGAACAATTGCCCGGCCCATTGCAACGCGCTGACGTTGTCCACCTGAAAGCGCTTTTGGTTTGCGCTCTAAATATGGCTCAAGATCGAGTAGTTTTGCAGCTTCTAAAACACGACGTTCGCGATCTGCCTTGGGTGTGCCCGCAATTTTTAATGCGAAGCCCATATTTTCAGCAACGGTCATGTGTGGGTAAAGCGCATAAGACTGGAAAACCATTGCGATATCGCGATCTTTTGGAGCAACGTTTGTTACGTCGCGATCACCGATCAAGATACGACCAGTGTCTACTTCTTCAAGTCCTGCCAACATACGTAGTGATGTTGATTTTCCGCAGCCTGACGGTCCAACTAAAACTAAAAACTCACCATCATTGACAGTGAGATTTAACTTGTCGACTGCAGGTGCAGTAGTTCCAGGATAGATACGTGATGCTTCTTCGAATACTACTGATGCCATGAGATTACTCTCCTTCTCCGGGCAGGTACGTGCCCGACGGTCCGAGGATGAAGGTGATGGCCGGTCGGCCAACGCTGGCTAGATTACGCGTTAAGAGCTCTAAAAGAAAGGTCACAACTTAGGTGACCTATACTTTTGCCTATAATGGAATCTCACTCTTTGGGCGCGCTCTTTGGCGATATTGCCATCGTCGCCGCGCTCATTCTTACCGCCTCCCTTTTTGTGGCCGCCGAAATCGCCCTGATCTCGCTAAGAGATAGCCAGGTCCGTCAACTCGCCGTTCGCGGAAAACGCGGCGCTCGCGTGGCTAAGTTAGCGCAGAACCCGAACCGCTTTTTAGCTGCCGCCCAAGTCGGCGTTACCGTCTGTGGTTTTTTATCGGCCGCACTGGGTGCACAGAAACTTGGCGACTATGTAATCCCTTGGCTTGAGGGTCGCGGGCTCTCTCATGGTCTGAGTACAACGCTCTCAATAATCGGCGTAACCCTTGTTATAGCTTATTTCTCACTTGTCTTTGGTGAACTAGTGCCCAAGCGCTTGGCGCTGTTTCGATCAGAGGAGATTTCGCTGGCATCGGCGGGCATCATTGATGTTATTGCCAAGATTTTCCGACCGATAATCTGGCTGCTCTCGCACTCAACCGACTTTGTTGTGCGCGCATTTGGGGTTGACCCGCAAGAGCAGCGAAGTGCCATAAGTGAAGAAGAGCTGCTTGATTTAGTGGCAGGTCATGCGGCGTTAACGGCAGAAGAGCGCGACATCGTTGAAGAGGTTTTTAATGCATCCGAGCGCCAAGTACATGAAGTCATGGTTCCTCGTACGGAGGTTGATTTTATGGATGCATCAATAACAGTGGCAAAAGCTATTGAGATAGCCGTTGATAAAGCGCATTCGCGCTACCCAGTTGTGCGTGGATCAACCGATGAAGTACTTGGTTTTATACATGTACGCGACTTATTAGATACCTCCCTCGCTAGTAAATCAACCAAGATTATTGAACTCCTAAGAAGTATTATGTTTTTACCCGGTACCAAAGGTATTTTGCCGGCATTGACAGAGATGCGCTTGCAGGGTCAGCACCTGGCTATCGTTTTAGATGAATATGGTGGAACCGATGGAATTATCACACTTGAAGACTTAGTTGAATGTTTAATTGGCGATATCCGCGATGAATACGATGGCGTGGAAACTGAATCAAATGAAATGGCTAGAACCGGAGATTTCGAGGTTGATGGATTAATCTCAATTGAAGATTTAATTGAACAGACGAAGTCAGAGATTCCAGATGGCCCTTATGAAACCGCCAGTGG
>JANLPM010000278.1:0-6674 GCA_031367265.1 Actinomycetes bacterium | reverse complement strand
GAATTGAGTTGCGTTTTTCTTTACGATGCAATCCCGGTGCAATAAAGGCCCACAACTGATAGAGCCACAGAGGTGCTGAAACTATTACACCAGCCAGAAGCGCAACTTTTATCTGCAGATTTAAAGGTCCGAGAACTCCATTAATATATAGCGCTCCGCAGTGTGTTGCACCCGATTGCTGCGCAGCCTTTAAATCACAAACCGGCAGTGCTAGTTTGGTAATGATGTCATTGTAAAAATACCAACCGACAATGGATCCAATGATAATCGCAATGGCCGCGCGAAAAGTTCTCTTGCGGAGTTCGCGAAGATGCTCCAGAATCGGCATCCGTGCGTCAGATTTAGCCGCCACGCTTATTTATTTTTCGGGAGTAGTTTCGCCCTCAGCCTTTTTTTCATCAGTATTCATTTCCTTTATTTCGCTCTTAAAAATTCGCATGGAGCGTCCGAGCGATCGAGCTGAATCTGGGAGGCGTTTTGCACCAAAGAGGACGAGAACAACGATGAGGAGAATCAAAATATGACTAGGTTCACGCAGAAACATGGGGCAAGCTCCCTTTTTAAAAAGTACGAGTTGAAGTAGATACAGGCTACCGCAGGCCTGGGTATTCTGAAAGGTGGAGCTAGCGGGTTTTGTAACGATCGAGTATCAACGCAGCAGTAGTGGCAATTTCAGTGCGAATTTCGATAGGTGCGAGTAACTGCACACTTCCTGAGGATGCAAAGACCGAACGCTTTATCCATTCGCGAGAATAGGATTTAATGTGAGAATCGGAAGTGTAGGAATCTCTATCAAGTGAAAATCTCTCCATGACCTCTCGCGCCCTGGACAGGGTACGGATTTTGTAGAAAAGAGGCTTTGTGTCAACTGGAAATGAGTTGGGTTCGGATAAATGAGGGCGGGCGGTAATAGCTGCGGATTGAATTCGATCTAATCTGAATGTTCTGGCTGCGTGCGCGTTATGGCAAATTGCCCAGAGATAATCTAGGCCACCCTCTTGGCGTAGTTCCAACGGAGTGACTACGCGATTAGAAAGCACATCTGAATATGCAGAGTGGTATGTGATTTCCAGTGCAGCATTAGTGTTGAGTGAATTTTCTACAACGGCTCGAACAGATCCAGGAACTGATGGAATTGCCGATAATTTGGCGTGTACTGAACTGCGTGCAGCAAGTTTGTTAACCAAAGAGGCGGCAAGAATCTTTAAATCACTTCGATTCTCAGGCAGTGATTCAATCACCAAGTCCAAACCTAACAACAGCGCAATCGACTCTTCATCGTTGAGAGTGCGAGGATGTGAAAGTGTTTCGGCATTATAAATATGTACGAAACCAGATTCAAAGGATAAATCCATAAGCTCCAGAGGTGTGTATCCCGGCAGTCCGCACATCCACAGAGTTGTGAGATCAGCAATCATTTGAGTAGATGTCACGTCGAAATAGTTTGCTAAAGTTTGCAGTTCAATTCCTTGATGCGATGCCAAATATGGTACAAGGTCTAGGAGTCTGGCCGTTCGTCCCAACTGTGTCTGTGGCGCTTTAACCATGTAAATCCACAATCGCTTTCAAACTCTCAATAATTTGATCGCGCAAAAACTCTGGTTCGATTATTAACGCATCTTGGCCATGCCAAAGGACGAGATCGATGAAGAGTTGGGCCTGGGCATAGTTGACGGTAATTTCATCCCACTCACCCTTATCTATCGTCGATATCGACCTATTTCGAAGCAGGTGCGCCTTTCCTTTTCGAACATGCAGTATCGCGACATTGGATTTTTCAACATGCTCAAGGGATGCAAATAAATCGAAATCAACTGGAATTTCAAACCCGGAACTGCCCCTATTAATGGTAATTTCACCGTCGATACGATCCAATCTAAAAGTGCGGACTTGATTCTTTTCTGCATCGTTGCCGGCTAGATACCAGTGTGACTCTTTTGTTGCTAGGGCATATGGTTCAACTGTTCGCAGTTGACGTTCCAAAGTTGGGGAAATATAAGTGAATGAAATACTTTGACGCTTAGAGATTGCCGATGTAATACTATGAAAATCCCCATGCGGAGTCTGCAATCGCGGGGCAATTGCGGGCAGGCCATCTAGGTCGGATTCAATTCCCATCGAAGCTAACTTCGTGAGTGCGCTGTGTGCGGCTCCATCTAAGGCCGCACCTCGCCAAGCTTCTGCGGCTAAAGAAAGAAGCGCAACTTCTGTTCCAGATACGTCACCTAAGTCAAGTGCGTAGCCTTCAGGTCTTATTCGATATCCAGCTTCATCCTCAAATGCAGGATCTATTCCACCCACATCTATGGAAACTCCAAGATTTCTAAGATCATCCTTATCGCGCTCGAACATTCGCTCTTTAGTCTCTTCACTACCTTCATAACCAACTACTGTTCTGAAAATATCGGACTTTGTTAAATAGCGCTTTGTGGCAAGTAGCGCGATCGTCAGATTAATTAATCGCTCAATCTTGCGAGACACCGTAAGCCCCCTTTGCTGGACGGCGTCTTCTGGCTAACACTTCGACTCCGGGAGCCATTTTACGAGATTGAATGAGGAAACCGGTATGTGCAATCATGCGTTGTTGTGGACGCACCGCTAAACCCTCGTGATGCCAACCTCGAACTATAGTCTCGGAACTTTCGGGCTCAGTAAAACGACCATCGGCCTTTAAAGCTTCGGCAGTAACTGAAAGCTGCGTAGTGGTAGCCACATATGCCAAAAAGACGCCACCTGGCCTGAGGGCACGTGCTGCTAGGTCAACACACTCCCATGGTGCCAACATGTCCAAAATAACGCGGTCATAATTCTCAGAGACGTTGTGGGTTTGGAGATCTCCAACTTCCAAGCTCCAATTTACTGGCAAGCCCGCAAAATAACTCTCAACATTCGCGCGCGCAATCTCGGCAAAGTCAGCTCTGCGTTCAACTGAGTGGACTGCGCCAGTGCTACCGCAAGCACGTAGCAATGAAATCGTCAGGGCGCCACTGCCTACTCCAGCCTCTAAAGTTCGAGCGCCTGGATAAATATCGGCCCAGCCGATAATCATGGCAGCATCCTTTGGATACACAATCGTTGCACCACGGGGCATAGTTAAAACAAAATCCGCCAGAAGTGGTTTAAAGGCCGTGAACTTTAAGCCGGCAGTGGTGCTTACGACGCTACCTTCGGGCATTCCGATCAAGTCATCATGAGTAATCCACCCTTTATGTGTATGCCACTCTTTACCGGCGACGATAGTAAAGCTGTAGAGCTTTCCTTTGGGGTCGGTCAGTTGAATTCGATCGCCTGCAGCGAAGTAACCAAGATTAGACACGAGAGCATCTTAGAGGAAATAAATAGGTGAAGTTCGAGTATCTTGCTTCACGTGAGTTCAGATTCTCGGCTTCGTATGTCGCCTAGCAGTGTCAACGACTACACCAACTGTCCCCAATTATATAAATATCGATCCGTAGATCGATTACCACAACCACCTAGCCTTGATGCAGAACGTGGCGTTTTAGTTCATACCGTATTGCACGATTTATTTGAATCCATGCCTGCAGAACGGACGCCTCGCACCGCGATCGATTTACTCCCATCCAGATGGCGTGCTCAAGTAGAAGCCAAACCCGAACTTAACGAGTTAGTACTAAATGAAAAAGAGTGGCTTGACCGAGCCGCGGCGTTGCTGACAACATACTTCTCGCTAGAGCAACCCGCTAGTTTTGAAGCTACGCATCGTGAGTTACACCTCGAAAACGATTTTGAAGAGAACATCTATCTACATGGATATGTTGACCGTCTAGATATCGCACCTAGCGGCGAAGTTCGCATCGTCGATTACAAAACGGGAAAAGCGCCAAAACCCGGGTGGCAAGACAAAGCTTTCTTCCAACTCCGTGTTTATGCCCTGTTGTACTGGAAATCTACTGGAACTCTCCCGCGCTTACTGCAACTCATTTATTTAGGCGATGGGAAGGTAATTAAAAATAGCCCGACAATGACTGACATCGAGTCGACCGAGGTTTCTTTGCATCGAACGGCGCAGGACATATTTATATCGTTAGAAAAAGATTTCTGGCCGCCTAAACCCAGTAAATTGTGCGATTGGTGTTTCTTTAAGAGTATTTGTCCCGCTCACGTAAGTTAAATTACGGCGCTAAAATTTTTAAATAGTTCGCCTAATTTAGCAAGGGTTAGTTGCTCAAGAGATTTGATGCTTCGAACGCGAGCACTCTCTTGTACCTGAACTAAATGTGGAACAGCGATGAGCCAAGCTCCACTCGTCTTGGCCGCCGATACACCAGTTAATGAATCCTCGAAAATTAAACAAGCGTTGATGTCAACTCCGCACTTGTTAGCAGCCAGCAGATAAGCATCAGGATATGGCTTTGTTCGCTCCACGTCATCTGAACTAATGGAAAATGGAAATAGATCCTCACCCAAATTCTCTAAAACTGCATTGACAATTCCGCGTGGGCTAGCCGAAACTAAACCTGTTGGTGTTCCATTACTTTGTATCTCACGAATGAGATTAATCGCCCCTGGCATCAAAGGCGTGGAACCACGCAGTTTTTTACTTTGAATATCGATGAGGGTCTGAGTGAAGAATTCAGGTGACTTCATTCCATTACAGCGTTCAAACATATATTCGCCGACTTTGGAGAGCGGCCCACCTAAACAGGTAATTTGATCAGCCTCAACCCACTCATATCCGAAAAGCGCGCTTAATTCGACCTCGGATTCCAGCCATAGCGGCTCAGAATCAACTGTGAGCCCATCCATATCGAAAAAAATTGCTTCGTAGAAATCCGCTCGCGTTGAGTTCGTCACTTGTGAAAGGTTACCGTAAGGTTTGTTGATGTGGAGATACTTAAAATTCCAGAGCTGAGAAATCCTGTCATGATTTTGGCTTTTTCTGGGTGGAATGATGCTGGCGAAGCTGCAACGGGGGCAGTTGATCACTTATTGACTGCGTGGGCGAACTCTCCTTTTGAAGTTGTGCCGACGTTAATTGCAGATGTCGACCCTGAAGAGTTCTATGATTTTCAAGTCAATCGACCACACATTTCTAACGATGAGAATGAAAGCCGGAGTATCACTTGGCCTACCACGCAGATCTATTCTCTAGCTCTGGCGCATCTTGCACGGGATCTGGTAATAGTTAAAGGCATCGAACCATCAATGCGATGGAAAAGCTTTAGCCGCGAACTACTTGATTTAGCCGATGATCTTGAAGTGGAGTTAATAGTTACTCTTGGCTCGTTATTAGCCGATATTCCCCATAGTCGAGCAATATCTATTAATGCCAGCGCAGCTAATCCGACTATCGCAAAGCGCTTAGGTGCCGATATATCACGCTATGAAGGTCCCACTGGAATTCTTGGAATAATTCAAGATGGTTGTGTTCGTCGAGGTATTGATGCCCTTTCCTTGTGGGCGCCAGTTCCGCACTATGCCTCAAATGCCCCGTCACCTAAGGCCTCACTTGCCTTAATACATGGCCTTGAAGAATTTTTACATATTCATATCCTTCAAGAAGAACTTGCCGCTTCATCGGATGCTTGGGAAGTTGAAATCAATGAACTAGCCCAGCAGGACAGTGATATTTCAGAGTATGTAAGAGCCTTGGAAGAGACCAAGGATGCGGCAGAGATTCCAGATATTTCCGGTGAAATGATTGCTAAAGAGTTCGAGCGTTACCTTCGGCGGCGTACGCAAGATTAAAGTTTGATTCCCAGCAAGGCATCAAGTATTAATTTCACCTCTTCAACATCTCCCCCACGCCCGCCAGCCAAACTGTCTTCAACCCAGGCATCTAAAGCCTGTAGCACTTTAGGTGTATTTAAGTCGTCGGCTAAGGCAGCAATAATATCTTGAAGTAACCTATTTGTTGGAGCAACAGTGGTCATTTTGAGCACTTTACGTAAATTCAAAATTGAATGTTGCGCACTTTGTAATAGCTCTTGGCTCCACATTCGATCATCTCGATAGTGGTCCATCATGAGTGCGTATCGAATCGCCATTGGGTCAACGCCTTCTTCTACCAGTTTGGAAACCAGCACTAGGTTTCCTTTGCTCTTGCTCATTTTCTCGCCATCCAAACCAATCATGCCTGCGTGAACATAATTAGAAGCTAACTCCTTTCCAGTTAAAATCTTCGCCTGCGAGCGACACATTTCATGATGCGGAAATATTAAATCACTTCCCCCACCTTGAATATCAATAAGAGAGAGCTCGAGTGGATCCGGAGAAAGATATTCAATGGCAATCGCTGTGCATTCAATGTGCCAGCCTGGCCGTCCAATTCCCAATGATGAAGGCCAGCCCGGCTCACCTTCGCGTTGAGACATCCACACCAAACAATCGAGAGAGTATAACTTTCCGATAAGTGTCGGATCTCCACCACGTTCGGCGAAAATCACTTCCATTTCACTCTGACTCAAATGCGATAGCCCGCCGAAATCCGACTCTGGCGAGTTTGAAAAATAGAAGTCTTTTCCAATTGGATAAACCGATCCCAATTTTTGTAGCTCTTCAATCGTCCTGACCACTAGCGGAATCGATTCAACTGCTCCGATGTAATGATTGGGTGGAATAACTCTTAAATTAAACATATCGTTAGTAAAAAGATCAATTTGGGAGTGGGCTAAATCCGACCAATCGAGACCATCGCGCTTTGCGCGTTCCAA
>JANLPM010000275.1:0-3554 GCA_031367265.1 Actinomycetes bacterium | reverse complement strand
GGCAAAGGCCGCTAAAACTCATATAGATCAAGCCGCTGCCGTCGCGATTTTAGAGTTTGGCCTCGCCCTTGAAAAGAGCCGTGAATGAAGTTCCGGAGCTTGATAGTAGTGCTCATACTTGCTCTGCTTTTTGGTTTAGGGTTCTATGAAATAAGAAAGCGAACTTCACTCCCACCTGATTTTCCATCTCGTACGCTGGTATTAACGGATGCGGAAGTTACGATTGAAATTCCCGCAGGTGCAACGGGTTCGGAGATTGCAAAAATTCTCTTTGATAAGCATGTTATTAAATCCGCACGCGCATATTTTCGCACAGCGGTCTCCGAAAGGAAATCTGATAAAGTAGCCCCGGGTGCCCATCGCGTGTCACTTTCGATTTCGGCCATTCAAGCACTCGATCAATTGTTGGATCCTGCTCGAATTCCAAACTTGATTAAAATTTCAGAAGGTGCCTGGCAGAGCGAAATCGCAGATTCAATGCGTAAATATGGTTTCTCGAGTCAGGAAATTGCGCTCGGTTTTAGAGAATTAAACCTTCCTGCGGGTTTTAAGCGCGCTGAAGGTTTGTTGTATCCCGCTCAATACACTTTCCCATCCGGAACCACAGCTGCAAAAGCGCTGCAAACAATGGTTAACCGATTTAAAAGTGAAAAAACTGGCCAAGAGATTCTACAGGCGCAGGGAAAATATTCTCCACTTGAATTATTAACTATCGCATCAATCGTCCAAGCCGAAGGCGATACCGCTGACTTTTCAAAGGTTGCCAGAACTGTTTTCAATAGATTGAAAATCTCTATGCCGTTGCAGTTAGATTCAACGGTTCACTATATAAAACGCGTACGAGGTCAAATATTTTTGAGTACGTCGTCAACACTTATTAACTCTCCGTATAATACGTATAAACACTATGGTTTGCCGCCTACCCCGATTGGAAATCCTGGCGTGGATGCGATGGCCGCGGCATTAAATCCAAGCGTTGGTGATTGGTTATATTTCATCACCGTTGCCCCAAGAGACACGCGCTTTACTGCATCCTCCGACGAGTTCGCACAGTGGAAAACTCTGTACGAGAAGAATCGAAAGGCGGGTCTTTTTAAGTGATCAAAGCGGCGGTTTTAGGCTCTCCCATTTCCCATTCGCTGAGCCCATTACTTCATGCGCTTGCGTACAGAGAGTTGGGTAGAGATTTCGCATATACCCGTGTGAAGCTTGAACGTGAAGACTTGCTTGCATTTCTTGAAAGCGCCGCCCCTGATTGGACTGGATTTTCTCTCACCATGCCACTTAAAGAAGAGGTATTAAATTTTCCTTCCGAAATCTCACCGCTTGCACGACGCATTCACAGCGCTAATACACTCGTGCGCAAAGCGGGCAATTGGAATACAACGTCGACAGATGTTTCAGGTTTCACTCACGCCCTGGCGGCACATGATTGGGATGAGACTGGAGAGGTATTAATAATAGGCGCAGGTGCGACGGCGCGCGCAGCCGCAGCCGCCTGCGATGGAAAGGCCGATCGAATAAGCGTTATGAGCCGTTCGATTGCGCGAGCAGATGCAATTTCTAACTGCGTCGAAATTTCGGATGTAGAGTTTGTTTCGTGGCAAGACTATGGAGCATTTGAGTATGCCAACGTAATTATCTCAACGACCCCAAAAGGTGTCACAGATTCTCTAGTCGACTTTTTTCCAACGCAAAAAACCGCTTTATTTTTCGATGTGCTCTACGATCCCTGGCCTACAGCTGCACTCAAGAGTTGGAGTTCCAAAGGTGGCGCCGTTGTAGATGGTCTTGATTTACTTATTCATCAAGCTATCGAACAAGTATCGATTTTCTCCGGCGAGAGCGTAGATCGCGGCTCAATGGCGGCATTAATGCGCAAATATGCGCTAGACGAACTCTCATCATCCACATAGGTTATTGCGAGCTAGGTCGTTATATGTAATCTGTCTTCATGACTGCGCTCTGGATTTTCGCACTTCCCATTTGCATCGCCGATTGGCGCGTTCGAAAAATCCCTAACATCTATTTGATTTTCTTAGCCTATGTGATCTTTATCCAACTCCTATTTTACGGTGTGAGATCACTAGCGGTTCAAGGAGTGGTTTGTGTCATCGCCCTTTTCTCGGTTATTTTTCTCAAAATTGGAATGGGTGATGCCAAACTTCTCGTATTAACTGTTTTGGCGTTAGATTTGGGCCAAATCTATGAGCTGCTAGCGCTAGTGACATGCATCTACATAGCCTCAATTCTCCAAATCATGATTATCTGGGCTATGAACCGCCGTATTCCTTCGAGCATTCCACTGGCAGGTGCAATTTTCATGGGAACTGCCCTGTATTTAGGTACGAACGTGAGTACAACTCTGCAAGAATACGTACATGCGGTGGTTAACAGCTGGTGAGTCTCACGGCCAAGCTCTGAGTGCAATACTTGAAGGCATCCCCGCCTCCGTAAAAGTTTCAACCGGCGATATCGATTACCACTTGGCCCGTAGACGTTTAGGTTTTGGGCGGGGTGCGCGTCAGAGTTTTGAGGCCGATAAAGTTACGGTTCTTGGAGGCATACGTTTAGGGCTGACACAAGGTGGCCCAATTGCAATTCAAATTGCGAATTCAGAGTGGCCAAAATGGGAGAAAATCATGTCGGCCGATCCCGTTGAACTCTCCGAAATCGAAAATCTTGCGAGAAACGCGCCACTTACCCGTCCCCGACCAGGGCACGCAGATTTAGTTGGAATGCAAAAATATGATCTCGATGATGCCCGGGCAATTCTTGAGCGCGCCAGCGCACGTGAGACCGCATCACGTGTTGCACTCGGTGCGGTAGCTCGAAATTTTCTAGAACAGAGTATCGGTGTGGTGATTTTGAGTCATGTTCTCTCAATCGGCTCAGTTCGGGTACCGCCAGAAACTGCTCAGCCAAGCGCCGAAGATTTAGCGAGAATCGATGCCGATCCCGTTAGATGTGCCGATGCCGCCACAAGTGCATTAATGATTGCTGAAATTGAGAGAGCTCACTCTGAAGCAGATACTTTAGGTGGCGTCGTAGAAGTTCTGGCATTTAATATGCCACCTGGACTTGGCTCGCACGTTCATTGGGATCGGCGGTTGGATTCGCGGTTAGCCGGTGCGCTGATGGGCATTCAGGCAATTAAAGGTGTCGAACTCGGGGATGGATTTGAAACCGCTACTCGTCGCGGAAGTGTGGCGCATGATGAGATTGAAAAATCACCACAAGGAAAGATTATTCGGCGAACTGATCGTGCGGGAGGTACCGAAGGGGGAATGTCTAATGGAGAAATCCTCCGTGTTCGGGCAGCGATGAAACCAATCTCTACCGTTCCAAAGGCCTTAAACACCATCGATGTTGCAACTGGTTTGAATGCTAAGGCGATTAATCAACGCTCTGACGTATGTGCGGTTCCGGCAGCTGGGATAGTGGCCGAGGCTATGGTGGCCTTGGTTATAGCAGATGCGGTGCTGGAAAAATTTGGTGGAGATAGCGTTGGCGAAACGCGTCGCAATTTTCTTAGCTATATGCAGAACTTGAAC
>JANLPM010000257.1:0-2414 GCA_031367265.1 Actinomycetes bacterium | reverse complement strand
TCCCATCGCAGGCACTCGCAATCGCTCTTCATCACTTGAGGAAGATCATCGACTGGGTGAAGAGTTACTGGCCGATCCAAAGGAGCGGGCAGAGCATTTAATGTTGGTTGATTTAGGTAGAAATGATTTGGGTCGAGTATGTCGGCCTGGATCGGTAGAGGTGATAGATTTTATGAATATTGAACGCTTCTCGCATGTAATGCATATCGTTTCAACGGTTACCGGCGTTTTAGACACACAGTATTCAGCAGTTGATGCGCTGGTATCCTTATTTCCTGCCGGCACATTATCGGGCGCGCCTAAACCTCGAGCGATGGAAATCATTGAAACTCTAGAGCCCACTCGGCGTGGACTCTATGGCGGAGTAGTTGGCTATCTGGATTTCACGGGAAATATCGATACGTGCATCGCTATCCGTACAGCTTTAATTCTCGATGGAACGGCTTACGTTCAAGCCGGAGCTGGGGTAGTTGCGGATTCTGATCCTGATTCGGAAAATAGAGAGTGCTATAACAAAGCCGCGGCAGTTTTAGTAGCAATCGATGCCGCCAATAGATTGCGTAAACCTTGAGTGCCAAATAACTTAGCGATTTTCCTGAGTGCAGTTGTGATCTTTACCCTTGTATTAATAGTCGGGCGAAAACTTCGCATGTCGTCGCGCTATGAGCGTTCACCGCAGACGCTCAACTCGTGGAGCGCCCTAGATAATGGAATCGACCCCAGCGATGAGACTTCCCAATGAGCGTTTTAGATTCAATCATTGAAGGTGTGCGTGAAGATCTCGCAAATCGCCGTACCTCTATGGCCAAAATCGCCGAAGCCATTGAAGCTGCGCAACCTGTAAGAGATCCCCTTGCAACGTTAGTGGCAAATAACTTCTCAGTTATTGCCGAAGTGAAACGATCGTCTCCGAGTAAGGGAGCTCTTGCAAGTATCGCCGACCCCGGCGCACTTGCCGAAAAGTACGTGCACGCAGGCGCAACGATGATCAGCGTACTCACTGAACGCCGGCGTTTTGGGGGATCCTTGGCGGACTTAACTGCAGTACGCGAACGTGTCGACATTCCTATTTTGCGAAAAGATTTTATGGTTGATGAGTATCAGTTCTTTGAGGCACGTGCGTATGGCGCCGATGTTGTTCTGTTAATCGTTGCGGCACTCAGCCGCAATCAGCTCAGTGATTATCACCAATTAGCACTGGCGCTCGGGATGCGGGCAATTGTCGAAGTACATTCCAATGATGAGTTAGAACGCGCAATTAATATATCTCCAGAAATGATCGGCGTTAATTCGCGTAATTTGAAGGACTTATCCATAGATATAAATATTTTTGCCGAGTTGATCCCGAGAGTCCCAACTTCCATCGTCAGAATTGCCGAATCTGGAATCTCAAAACGCGTGGATGTTGAACTAGCGCAAAAATCAGGTGCCACTGCAATTCTTGTGGGGGAGGCACTGGTTAGATCTGGTGATCCCGCTTTAGCCATGCGGGAGCTGCTGGGTCTGAGTAGGCTGGAAGAATGAACGTTGAAGTCAAGCTTGCGGATGGCCACTTCGGTCAATTTGGAGGCCGATTTGTGCCCGAGGCGCTCATTGGAGCCTTGGATGAGTTAGAAGCTGCGCATAAAGTGGCACAAGAGGATCCGGGTTTTACGGCCGAACTCTCCGAATTACATCGCACCTATACCGGGCGTCCAAGCATCATCACTGAGATTCCACGATTTGCACGGCACGCCGGCGGCGCGCGAATTATTCTCAAGCGTGAGGATCTTAACCACACAGGTAGTCATAAAATAAATAATGTTTTGGGCCAGGCGCTGCTCACTAAACGTATGGGCAAAAAACGTATCATCGCTGAGACTGGTGCGGGACAACACGGCGTAGCAGCTGCGACGGCGGCGGCGCTTATGGGTCTTGAGTGCGTTGTCTATATGGGCGAAGAAGATACACGCAGGCAGTCACTCAATGTAGCCCGTATGAAATTACTGGGCGCCAAAGTCATTTCAGTAAACTCTGGCTCAAAAACTTTAAAAGATGCAATCAATGAAGCGATGCGTGACTGGGTGACCAATGTCGTAGATACACATTACCTATTGGGCACCGTTGCAGGCCCACATCCATTTCCGACTATGGTGCGTGATTTTCATAAAATCATCGGTGTCGAGGCGCGTGAACAAATGTTGGCTTTGACTGGGAAACTTCCAGATGCAGTTCTTGCATGCATTGGTGGTGGGTCAAATGCCATCGGTATTTTCCATGCATTTATTCCAGATGCTGGGGTTCGTTTAATTGGATTCGAGGCTGGAGGAGAAGGCATTGAAACTGGACGCCATGCTGCAACGATAACTGGAGGTTCACCGGGAGTTTTGCACGGTACGCGCTCTTACGTATTACAAGATGAGAATGGTCAAACT
>JANLPM010000242.1:0-1657 GCA_031367265.1 Actinomycetes bacterium | reverse complement strand
ACTTCTAGACCACGTGTGACTTCACCAAGGGCATCACTCAAAACTTTTCCATGCTCGTGCGTGATAAGGGCCGCGATTTTTTCTTTGTTTGCTTGGACGAGTTCGCGAAAAGCAAAGAGAACTTGGGTGCGCTTAGTCAGCGAACTGTGCCGCCAAGCTACAAATGCTGTCGTTGCGGCATCGACTGCGCGATCAACGGTCGCAGAATTTCCAAAGGCAACGCTCTTGGTGACAATTCCAATGGCAGGGTTATAAATATCACCACTGCGCTCTGGTTGTGTCGTATCTAGAGCGCCATTAATCCAATGCGCAATCTGATTCATGAGTTCAATCTACTTCCTAATAGGCGCGTACTATAAATTAATGGTTTTTACAAAGGAAACCAACCACGCACGAAACTCAGGACCTACATCTTCTCGCTCTGCCGCAAGGCGAATCGTGGCTTGAAGGTAACCCAATTTATCGCCTGTATCGTAACGACGACCTTTAAAGACAACGCCGTGCACGGGTCCTCCATTCTCAGAACGCTTAGTTAACTCAGCGATGGCATCAGTCAATTGAATCTCGTTACCACGCCCAGGTTTTGTTTGGCGAAGCACATCAAAAATCTCTGGGGTGAGTAAGTATCGACCCAGTACAGCAAAGTTACTGGGCGCTTTGTCCGCTGTTGGTTTTTCCACTAACCCAGTGATTCGAACGACATCTTCCATTCCAACATAAGGAGTAATAGGAACGATTTCTGCCGCCCCGTATAGCGAAATGTGTTCAGGGGCCACTTCCATAAGCGCCAAAACGCTGCCTCCGAATTTTTGATGAACGGCAATCATTGTTGGTAAAATAGGGTCACGCTCGTCTATAAGGTCATCGCCTAAGAGAACCGTGAACGCCTCATTGCCAACAAAAGAGGCGGCGGTGAGCACGGCATCACCTAAACCGCGCGGATTAGTTTGACGCACGTAATGCATACGAGCTAACTCTGTTGATTTTCGAACGGATTCTAAAAGTTCAAAGCTACCTTTGCTTTCAAGGAGTGATTCCAACTCATTTGCGCGATCAAAATGATCCTCAAGTGCTCGCTTACTTCTTCCAGTTATCATAATGATTTCACTTAACCCGGCCGCTACGGCTTCTTCGACAACATATTGAATTGCCGGCTTGTCCACTACAGGTAACATCTCTTTCGGTACGGCCTTTGTCGCCGGTAGGAAGCGCGTACCCATTCCTGCAGCAGGGATAACAGCTTTCCTTAAAGGGCGAGATTTTTGTTCAGTAACCATTTGCAAACGATATCTCAGGAGACGATACGACAGTGAAAAGCTAGCTACTAAAAAACTTCACGGAAACCACGAATCTGCTCAATGGCATTAGAATGGTGGCAATTTACTTCATCTAAACCTATTAGAGGCCATTCATATGAGTACACCAATCAACGATCCAGCCAAGCAGGCGGCAGTAAGCGCTGCCGACCATAAGTATGTATTTCATTCATGGTCAGCGCAAGGCGCAATTTCCCCGCTTCCTGTTGCGGGTGGCTCCGGATCTTATTTTTGGGACTTTGAAGGTAAGACGTATTTAGATTTCTCCTCTCAGTTTGTTTTTACGAATATCGGTCATCAACACCCAAAAGTTATTAAAGCGATTCAAGCCCAAGCCGAAG
>JANLPM010000211.1:0-4595 GCA_031367265.1 Actinomycetes bacterium | reverse complement strand
CTTAAAGATTGAACGGAGAGCGCCACTGTGTTTCAAGTACGTATACATGGCCGTGGAGGTCAAGGAGTAGTAACTGCCGCTGAATTACTCGCGCAATCGGCCTTTGATGAAAAACAATTTGCCCAGGCCTTTCCAAGTTTTGGATCTGAACGCACTGGAGCACCGGTTGTTGCTTTTTGTCGAATATCAGATGGCGAAATTCGAGTGCGCGAACCAATCATGGCGCCAGATGCCATTATTATTCAAGACTCAACACTACTCAAACAGATTGATGTCTTCGCAGGTCTGACCCACGATGGATATGCACTGATTAACTCTGCTAGAACATTCGAAGCGTTAGGCATCGCCGAAATTGCGCAGGGTAGATCGCGATTTATTACCGTCCCTGCCACCGCGATGGCGATGCAACATTTAGGACGACCCGTACCTAACGCGGTTTTATTAGGCGCTTTTGCTGCGCTCACCAACGTTGTCTCTCTGGACTCGGTAACTGATGCAATTAATGGAAAGTTCAGACCAAAAATTGCCGCCTCGAACTGCGCCGCGGCTACTGCAGCCTTTGAATACGTTTTAGAGATGGTGGCCTCCCATGCTTAAACAAATTGAAGGATCTAAGGCCGTCGCCGACGCAGTTGCTGCCGCCCGCCCACAAGTAATTTGCGCCTATCCCATCTCTCCCCAGACACACATCGTCGAAGGATTGAGTCGTTTAGTTAAAGATGGAAGTTTAAAAGGTTGTGAATTTATTAATGTCGAATCCGAATTCGCCGCAATGTCAGTAGCCATCGGGGCCAGTGCAACAGGTGCACGCACATATACCGCGACCGCCAGCCAAGGTCTGCTCTATATGATCGAAGCTGTTTATAACGCTTCAGGTTTGGGTCTTCCTATTGTTATGACAGTTGCCAATCGTGCGATAGGTGCACCAATAAATATCTGGAACGACCACAGTGATTCAATGTCTCAACGCGATTCGGGTTGGATTCAAATCTACGCCGAGACTAATCAAGAGGCGGCCGACTTACATGTTCAAGCCTTTAAAATCGCTGAGGAGTTATCTCTACCGGTTATGGTCTGTATGGATGGTTTCATTTTGACCCACGCGTATGAGCGCGTAGATGTGCCTGAGCAGGATCAAGTGGATAGATTTTTACCACCATTTATACCCCGCCAAGTATTAGATCCAGCCAACCCAGTTTCCATCGGAGCGATGGTTGGGCCAGAGGCTTTTACAGAGGTGAAATATATGGCGCACCGGAAAATCCTTAGTGCACTTGAAGTTATTCCAAAGGTTGCCCAAGATTTTGAAAAAATATTTGGCCGAAGCTCAGGTGGTTTAGTTCGAGGCCACAAATTAGATGGCGCCGAAACGGTAGTGATTGCGCTGGGATCGGTGCTTGGAACGATTAAAGATGTAGTTGATGAAATGGTGGCCGCTGATATTAAAATCGGCGTTCTCGGCATTATCGCCTTTAGACCTTTTCCAACGCAGGCCGTTAAAGCCGCCCTTTCCAAGGCTAAACGCGTCATTGTTTTAGAGAAAGCTTTTCAAGTAGGTATCGGTGGAATAGTTATCGAAAATGTTCGAAACGCTCTGCGAGATACGGACATAAAGGATTACACCGTTATAGCCGGGCTGGGCGGGCGACCCATTACTAAGCAATCACTTCGCGATTATTTCGAACAGGCACAGCTAGATCAAGTCGAGGAGTTGACTTTTCTTGATTTAGATATTGAGTTAGCCGAAGCCGAACTCGCACGAGAGGCGGGTCAATAAATGTCAACGGCTCCAATTAAGTTTTATCAAGTAGGTAGTTTTGCCGTTGGAAACCGCTTGTTATCGGCCGCCGATCGCTCAATTCAATCCGATCCCAATCGCACAAACGCCCTGACTTCAGGACACCGCGCATGTCAAGGGTGCGGTGAAGCTCTCGGTGCGCGTTATGCACTGGATGCGGCGATGCGCGCAACTGATGAAAAAATTATCGCGGTAAATGCAACTGGTTGTTTAGAAGTCTTTTCTACGCCATTTCCTGAATCATCGTGGCGAATCGCTTGGCTGCACTCATTATTTGGAAACGCGCCGGCAGTTGCAACTGGTGTCGCCGCCGCCCTTAAAGCTCAAGGTAAAAGCGATATCCGGGTCATAGGTCAAGGCGGAGATGGCGCAACAGTTGATATTGGTTTTGGCGCCCTCTCTGGAATGTTTGAGCGAAACGATGATGTCCTCTATATCTGTTATGACAATGAGGCCTACATGAACACAGGGGTTCAGCGATCGGGTGCAACCCCGCCAGCTGCTCGCACGGCAACAACTCAGGCCGTCGGTGAAAATCCCGGCAATCTTTTTGGTCAAGGCAAGAATCTGCCGCGCATCGCCATGGCCCATGAGATTCCATATGTAGCCACGGCAACTGTTGCAGATTTGCGTGACTTGGAGGCCAAAGTAACGAAGGCTATGTCATTTCGCGGTGCTCGCTACATTCATGTTTTGGTGCCCTGTCCACTTGGTTGGGGCAGCGAATCCTGCGACACAATTAAAATTGCGCGCCTGGCAACACAGTCGGGTCTATTTCCAGTCTTTGAAGCCGAACACGGTGAGGTAGTAGCTTCAACTCCTATTCGCCACCGCGTGAATGTTGAGGAGTATTTAAAACTACAAACGCGATACTCTCATTTATTTGCACCAAAACGACGCGACGATGTCATCGATCATTTACAAGCTATCGCCGATAAAAATATTGCACGCTACAACTTAATCACTGACGAAGGCTCGAGTATCTAATGGAAACCCCCTTTGCAATTACGCTTTCAGTAAACTCATCCCTCGCCAATCACACCGGCTCTTGGCGCGTAGAAAAACCTGAGTATGTGCACCGTATGCCACCATGTAATAACGCATGTCCTGCGGGTGAAAATATTCAAAACTGGCTGTACATCGCCGAAGATGGTGCATATGAAGCCGCTTGGCGAGGGTTAATAATTGACAACCCATTCCCCGCAATTATGGGTCGCGTCTGCTATCACCCATGCCAAAGCGTGTGTAATCGTGCCGAATTAGATGAAGCCGTAGGAATAAATTCAGTGGAGCGTTTTCTCGGAGATCATGCAATTAAGATGGGTTGGACAATTCCTGCGCCAACCATTGAGAGTGGCTTTAAGGTCCTTGTTATCGGCGCTGGTCCTGCTGGATTATCGGCGGCTTATCACTTACGCAGTTTGGGTCACGGCGTCACCGTTCGGGATGCAACGCAAGCACCTGGTGGAATGATGCGATACGGAATTCCGAAGTATCGCCTTCCCCGCGAAATACTCGACGCCGAAATAGATCGCATCAAGGCGATGGGCGTTGTCTTTGAGATGAATACCCGTGTCGATGATGTTCACGAGGCACTCAACGAGGGCTTTAGCGCAGTATTTTTAGCTATCGGTGCGCAGTTGAGCAAGCGCGCTTATATCCCCGCAAGTGCGAGTGCACGAATTTTAGATGCGATCAAAGTTTTACGCGGGGTCGAAGATGGAACTCAACCTTTGCTCGGGCGCAAAGTAGTTGTCTATGGTGGTGGCAATACTGCAATGGATGTTGCTCGCACCGCTAAACGCTTAGGCGCAGAAGATGCGATCATTGTTTATCGGCGTACGCGTGATAAAGCACCAGCTAGTGATGAAGAGATCACTGAAGCCATTGAAGAAGGAATTTTAGTTAAGTGGCTATCGACTGTAAAGCATGTCGATGAAAAAAAATTGCTCATTGAAAAAATGGTCTTAGACGCCGATGGTTTTCCGCAACCCACAGGCGAGTTTGAAACCCTCGAAGCTGACTCACTCATTTTGGCGCTGGGACAAGAAGTTGATTTCTCGCTCCTTGGAAATAGTGCAGATTTAGATATTAACGATGGAGTGATGTCCGTTGACTCAACGATGATGACCAGCCACCCTGGCATCTTCGCCGGCGGTGACATGATTCCAGCCGAGCGCACCGTGACAACGGGTGTAGGCCACGGCAAAAAAGCTGCGCGCAATATCGATGCGTGGCTGCGTAAAAAAGCTTACGAAAAAATCGATAACACCGACATTGTTACTTACGACCAACTCAATACGTGGTATTACACCGATGCCCCACATATAGTTCGCGAGCGCTTAGAGGCGACACGTCGAGCAAAGGACTTCGCCGAAGTAGTAAAAGGTTTAGATGATTCTAACGCACTTTATGAAGCACGTCGCTGTTTATCTTGTGGCAACTGTTTTGAGTGCGATAACTGCTTTGGCGTCTGCCCCGATAATGCAATTATTAAATTAGGGCCCGGCAAAGGCTTTGAAATTAACTTGGATTACTGCAAAGGCTGCGGAGTCTGTGTTGCTGAATGTCCATCTAGCTCCATCGTTATGGTGCCCGATAAATAAACGCCTTAGTCGACCAGAGTTCCAATCATTTCACCACGCACAGCACGGCCGATGTTTCCATTTTTTAATAAATCAAATACAACGATAGGAAGCTGGTTTTCGCGGCAGAGCGCAAAGGCTGCGGCATCAGCCACAGCGAGTGATTTACTTAAAACCTCATCATAGGAAATGCTGTCGTACTTGGTTGCCTT
>JANLPM010000197.1:0-1562 GCA_031367265.1 Actinomycetes bacterium | reverse complement strand
CTTTCCCTCCATGACTGGAAGTGCTGCAGCTGGGCCGATGTTTCCGAGCCCTAAAACTGCAGATCCGTCGGTTACAACGGCGACGGTATTTCGCTTGATTGTTAATCGTCGCGCATCGGCAGGATCATCAACTATCGCTTGGCAAATACGCGCGACACCAGGTGTATATGCACGCGATAAATCATCACGTGTTTTGAGTGGCACTTTTGAAGTTACCTCTATTTTCCCACCAAGATGCAATAAGAAGGTGCGGTCGCTAACTTTACGAACCGTTAAATCGGGATTCTTAGCAAGAGCAATTGTAATTTCATCGGCATGCGCAGAATCAATAGTGTCGCAAGTAATGTCGATGACAACTTTTTCTAAAAGAGATTCGACCACGTCCAAAGCGGTAATTGTTGCACCCGCTTCTGAGATGACTGTCGTCGCTAGTGCTACGGGTTGAGAAGAAGGAGGACCTTCAATGCGAATTGTAATTCCATATCCAGGTGATGTTGATGCCATTTATACAACCCCATATAGTCTGTCGCCGGCATCGCCCAGACCAGGAACGATGTATCCATTTTCGTTGAGTCGCTCGTCTAGTGCTCCTGTCACTATTGTAATTGGAACTTCACTCGATGCAAACTCTTTTTCAACTGCTGCAAGCCCTTCGGGTGAGGAGAGGATACAAATGGCAGTGATGTCATTTGCCCCTAGATCGATTAAATAATGAAAGGCGGAAATCAATGTTCCACCAGTTGCAAGCATTGGATCTAAGACAAAAACATGACGGCCAGATAAATCATCTGGCAGTCGGTTCGCGTACGTGCTTGCTTGAAGTGTTTTTTCATCACGAACCATTCCAAGGAAGCCCACTTCAGCCGTGGGAATCAACTTACTCATGCCTTCAAGCATTCCAAGACCTGCTCGCAAGATTGGAACCACTACCGGCCGAGGCTCTGCCATTTTAAGACCGATAGTTTTGGTAACTGGAGTGGTGATTGAAACTGAATGTGTGCGAACATCACGAGTGGCTTCATAGGCCAGAAGAGTGACGAGCTCTTCGACGAGTCGCCGAAAAGTTGGAGAATCCGTGCGTTCGTCGCGTAAAACCGTCAATTTATGCGCAATTAAGGGGTGATCGGCAACATGTACTTTCATGCCCCTTACCTTACAGCCCTTTCATTCCTTTCCAATGAGTGCAACCATGAGCGTATGTCAGAACTAGACGACGATTTTGCAGAGGAGATTGAGGAGTTCGATGCCTTGGATGCTGTTGCAGACGTTGGCGCGCAAGTAAGCAGCATCACAAATGAACTGGATATCGCAGTTGCCGCATGGCATGAGGACGGTCGATGGAAGTTAGGAATATTGCCTGATCCGACAGATATTGCACAGATAATTACGAGTCTTAAATCGCAACAGACAAATGGTGGAGCGATTGCACTCATTTCTATTGACGAAGAGTTTTTTATTTTAATTAGAGTTTTGGGTGCGCATATTTCGCTATTTTTAAGTGACGCAACATGTGCTTTAGATTATCAAGTTGCTGAAGAGTTGCTTGGGATTGCAGATTTGCC
>JANLPM010000170.1:0-5986 GCA_031367265.1 Actinomycetes bacterium | reverse complement strand
GCGCGTATTCGCGTGATGATGAAGTGGCTTTGGTTGATAATTGGAATTGCGATAGCCAATCCAGTTCTCTATTTAATAAGTGTCGGAATTGGCTTAGGCGGACTCATTGATAAAAACGTTGGAGCCTCCGGTGTTGATGGGGTCAAATACTTAACTTTTCTTGCTCCAGCCCTGCTTGCCCAAGCGGCGATCCAAGGGGCTATGGATGAGACAGTTTTCCCAACAATTGAGGGCTTTAAATGGCATAAAACTTTTTATGCAATGAATTCAACTCCTCTGAGCGGGGCTCAGATATCGCTTGGGGTATTTCTGGCCGCTTTTTTTAGAACTGTATATACCGTTCTTCTCTATTTTGGCATCATGTGGTTTTTTGGAGCATTAAATGCACCGAGCTCGTGGTTAGCTATTCCAACGGCAATATTTGCCGGAGTTGCATTTGGCGCTCTAATGCAAGCTTTAGCCGCAAAACTCGAAAATGAAAATATCTTTTTTGTCGTAATCGGCCGCTTTATTATGATGCCCTTATTTTTATTTTCAGGAACCTTTTTCCCATTAACGACAATGCCCTTTTTTCTACAGTGGATTGGTTGGATTTCACCCTTGTGGCACGCTACCGAATTAGGGCGACATTTAACCTATGGGCATCCAATTTCCTCAACCATGATCTGGATTCACTTCATTGTGCTCGCTTCAATGTTGATTAGCGGCCTTTATCTTTCGATTCGTATTTTTACTAAAAGGCTGGCTAAGTAAGTGTTTATTCCAATGGCCGTTGCCATTGCCGAGCAACGGATCGGCAAATGGGGAGAACGCTATTACTCAGGTCGAGTATTACAACTATTAGAACGCGGATTAATTGCTTTTCGATCGTCCACTTGGATGATTGTTTTTTCGGGTTTCTTTGAACCAGTCTTATATTTACTTTCTTTTGGGTATGGGATTGGAAAATTACTGCCAACTATTGATGTGGGTGGGCAGAGTATAAAATATGCGGTCTATATCGCCCCGGCCTTACTCGCAACAAGTGCCATGAACGGCGCTATTTATGATTCAACAATGAATGTCTTCTTTAAACTCAATCACGATCGCATTTATCACGGCATGCTGGCAACCTCAATGGGGCCACTGGACGTGGCTTTGGGCGAGATTGGCTGGGCCTTAATACGTGGCTTTAGTTATGCGTGCGCATTTATGATTGTGGTGGCACCCTTGGGATTAATCCCAAGTATGTGGGGCTTTTTGTCCATTCCTGCCGCCGTCCTCATTGCTTTTGGCTTTGCATCAATTGGAATGGCATTGACGTCATACATGAAGTCATTTCAACAATTAGAGATAGTGAACATGTTTTTACTACCTATGTTTCTCTTTTCTGGGAGCTTTTATCCATTAAGTGTCTTTCCTCAGTGGTTGCAGTTCACCGTAAATCTATTTCCACTTACACATGCAATTAATTTAGTCCGGGGTTTATGTTTGGGCCAAATAAATCTGGCTTTGGCTGGGCATGCAATGTATTTCGTAATAATGATAATTTGTGGACTTTTCTTCACAACTCGACGATTAAATGTACTTTTTATGAAATAAAAAATGATTTCCCGCGTAAAGACTGGGAGTTTCGGGGTTGCTTTTAAAAAACGGCATGAGATACTTAGCACTTAGTTCGTAAGAACTAAAAAACCGAACCGGGAGAGTACTTCTCAAACGAGTTTCAAACGCTGAAACCTTTGCCGTACAAGCTTTACAATGATTACACAAATTAATCACAAAGAAACTTTTAGATTCATCCCCACCACATCCATAGAAATTCCACCTGAGAGAGTTGCTGCCCTTCTGAAATCTGAGTGGGAGCTATTTACAAAACAAACAGGAAAGAGCGCCGAGGAGAGTAGGCGTTCTTTCAAATCTCTTCCTCTAGGCGTGACCTCAAGTTTTCAACATTGGGAGCCTTACCCAATTTCCATTGTGAGCGCCAAAGGCGCTTGGATGACCGATGTCGATGGCCGTGAGCTCTTGGATATGTCCATGGGGTTTGGCGCGATGTTGGCTGGCCACCTCAACCCAACCGTTGTCGAGGAGGTGCGTAGCTCTCTTGAAACCGGGATGCTCTTCGTAACTCCTTCACCCATATCTACCGATGCCGCCGAGCGCATCTGTCGTCGCTTTGTCATCGATCAAGTTCGCTTTACTAATAGCGGAACCGAATCCACAATGTATGCCGTACGTACTGCACGTGCAGCAACTGGGAAAGATGGCGTAGTCAAAGTCGAAGGCGGCTACCACGGAAGCTATGACCCATTTGTTGTGTCAGCTAAACCACCTATCGACAAGATTGGCGATGCTAGCGATCCAATTGCGCATGTGCCTGCAGGTATAGTTCCTGGAGATATTTACATTGTCTCTTACAACGATGCCGATTCACTCCAACGCATCTTTGAAAGAAGCGCTTCAAAGATTGCCTGCTTCATCATTGAGCCAGTCATGGAAAACCTCGGAATTGTTTTACCTGATGAGGGTTACTTGGAGCGCGTCCGCGAACTCTGCGATGAGTACGACGTTGTTCTGATCTTTGATGAAGTCAAAACGGGTTTAACTGCTGGACATCAAGGTGCGGCACAGCGCCTTGGAGTAATTCCTGATTTAATTACTCTTGCTAAATCAATTGGCGGCGGCTTAACTTTGGCGGCCTTCGGTGGCAAGAAGAAGTACATGGACTTTGTCACTAATGGAAAGATGGCACACTTCGGTACATTTAACGGCAACCCATTAGCAATGGCTGGAGTTCGCGCTGTTGATAAGATTTGTACGAGAGAAACTCTTGCCGTTGCTGAAGCATTTAATCAGCAGGCATTGGACCGAATAAATGTAATAATCGATGAGTATCAATTACCTGCGCATACCGTTGGTTTTGGCGTCAAAGGTTGCATCACTTGGTCTACAACACCACTTCGCAACTATCGCGATTACAAGGCTACGGATTTCGCCATTGCAGAATTATCATGGCTATTCTCATTAAACCGCGGAATTATTACCCCACCTGGACTTGATGAGCAGTGGTTGATTTCACTAGCCCATGGTCAGCGTGAAGTTGATTTACTGGTGGAAGACTTCTTGTCTTTTGCTAAAGCTCTTCGCGCTTAAATAGCCTATAGCACGGCCTTAACACCCGTGATTAGGATTTTTCTCATTTCTTGCCCTTCGTGACATCTTTGCGCATTCCAACAACGGCGAATGAGGTGAATATGACAACCGAAATAAGAAAAGCGACTAAAAGAGAGCTAGGGACCTGACGTGCCGTAATTAAGATAAATACATCTGGAATATAGAAGAAAATGGCGGTTAGAAACCCATTTTTTTTCGCACCTGTCCACTCCTTATCAAGGAAATTGACCACTAACTTCGCACTATATATTGCATAGGGAATCCCCGAAAATAGATCGACCAGAAAATATGCAACAGCATTTACGCCATAGCTACCAAAGACCTCCTTAACAACGATTGCTCGAATACACACCCACGCGATCACAAGCAGTATCCATACCCGTTGCGTGCGTTTATCTCTCAAGAAGGAAAGATCTGCCGCGGTCCTCATAGGCGTTAAGGATAAGGCGCAGATGGTTTTTAGACTAAAGTTACTTGCATGAACACTTCACTTTCGCCACAAACCGCGCGTCGTGCCGGTTATGTTCTACACGTCATGACGGCAAGTGGTGCAGTAGCTGGTTTGGTTGCTCTACAAGCGATCTTTGATAATCGATGGAGAGATGCCTTATTATGGCTTATCGTCTGCCAAGTCTTAGATGGATTAGATGGACCAATCGCGCGCAAATTAGATGTAACTACTCACGCAGTTCGAATCGATGGCCATATTCTCGATTTAGTCGTTGACTATTTAACCTGCGTCGTTGTTCCTGTGGCGTTACTGGCTCGTCTTGAATTGCTTCCAACCCATTATCAAGTCTGGGTTGCTGGCGCAATATTTCTTTCTTCTGCACTTTGGTTTGCACGCACAGATCTTGAAACCGATGACCATTGGTTTAATGGATTTCCTGCCGTGTGGAACTTAGCGGTTCCTACCTTTCTTATTTTGGATTTATCCCAAAATGAAGTACTGGTTGCGTCTATAATCTTAAGCGTAGTCCAATTAACTAATTTTAAGATTCCGCACTTAATGCGAGTAGTTGCTTTTCGTAAAATTACTCTGCCGTTGACGGTTATTTACTTGGCCAATATAACGCTGCTGTCCTGGCAGTACTCAGATAAATCTGGTAGTAACCCAACAATTATAGAATCCGTAATCCTGTTGGGTTTCCCCATGTATGTAACCGGTTTATCTATCTGGCGCACATGGTTTAAAGTACCAGCTCCACTAACTGCTCTTTAATCTTTGTAATTGAGTCGCTCTTGGGTTTGACCGGTAACTTTGCCTATCATTTCGAAATCCTTATCAAGATGCAGAATAGATAATCCACACTTTTCCGCAGTGGCCGCGATAAGTAGGTCGGGAATCGATGGAGCTCTATGTTTCCCACCCTTTGAAAGTGCTTTCAACACATCCCATGCTCGTTCTTCAATGGTTGGAGAGAGTAATTGAATCGGCATTTTCGATAGAGGCAGCGATGAAAATGATTTCAAGAGATCTTTTGAGTTGCGGGCTGAATAACCAATTTCGAGGCGGGTAATGGAAGATATAAACACTTGGCCTTCATTAATTCTCAATGCCCACACTTCCACCTCCGGTGAACTTGCTAGACGAACTTGTGCGGATTTATCGATGAGCCAGCCACCTACCGCCATGCCTGCTCCATAATCTTTTTATTAGCAAGATCCGGCAAAAGTTCTTGAAGTTCAAATAAATGCTGCTCCGTTACGGATTCAGTTGCAGCCGATATGGACTGGGCCAAAGTTCTGCGGACATACTCGACGCGTGAAAGACCTAAAGAACTGGCTCTTACGTCGAGGGCATTGAGAATCTCAGGTGTCAAATCTCTGATAAGTAAGTCGGCCATACTTCCTCCTAAGTGATATCAGATGATATCACTCCTTGCTCCTACTTGACATGGATGTCAAAGTGATGTCATAATGACACCATGAAGATGTCAAAGTTTATTGATCTGCTATCGGCAGATATCAAGGCGTTGGGAAAACTAGGCGGTTCAGAGCTTGAATCTGCCGTATCTCGCTTAATTCCAACGCTCGCACCGGTTCTACGCACCCGACTTTTAGAGGCGTTAGCTGAAATCGCCGATGAGCTCAAAGAACAACTCCCCGGCGCACATTTAGAGGCTCGAGTACAAGGCGACGAGATTGTGCTCGTCTATATCGAGGATGGCTCAGTAGTACGTGAGAACCCTTCCGATCTCAATGCCCGCATAACTTTAAGACTCCCAGAGGACTTGAAATCTCGAATTGAAAGCGCCGCGACCAAAGAGGGAATCTCTCTGAACTCATGGCTTTTGAAAACTAGCGACAGGGGAAGTTTCTCTGTATCGATTGGCAAGCGACAACTAAAAGGGAAGGGTAAAAGCTAATGAAGTTTGATAAAACGCTTCACATTGCGAGAGAAGAGAGCTTCCAGATCGAGAGCCCTGAAGTCTTTTTCACGAGTATTTCAAGTGCGGTGACAATTACTGAATCACACGATGGTAAGTGTCACGTCAAAATCCTCGCCGATTCAATGAATGCTTTGGAGCAGGCCGGGTCTGTTGAAATTAGCGCCGAGGTGGGCGAGCTGAATGTGCGCTTCTATAAAAAAGGACGCAAATTTTGGGGTATAAGTGATGACTGGTTACAAGGCCTCTCGGCCGAAATAATGCTGCCCCGTGCTTCTAATGTCAAAATCAAAACGGTTTCCGGTGATATTGAAGTCAATCAGGCTTTGGCTAGTCTACAAATTGGGACAATATCAGGTGATGTTGTGATCAGCCAAAATCCAGCAACCACGTGCATAGTCAAAACCGTATCAGGTGATATCGCAACGCACACTTTTTCA
>JANLPM010000011.1:0-3130 GCA_031367265.1 Actinomycetes bacterium | reverse complement strand
GGTTAACCTTCATGAATGAGCAGAAGAAGGCCAAGAGTTGAATCTCATATTTGATGCCCTGGTTAATGAGCACAGACATGAGATTATTTATATTTCAAGCCTGAAACCCTCGAAAATTACGCTCAAGCAATCCAATATGAGGGAAATTTAGTGACCAAGGAGAGGAAATGAAAATTTACGAATCTGTACCATTGTAATAATTTTTGCTAACGCCCGAATATTCATAAACCTAGCCGATATTAAGTGGAGGAAAAATGACTCAGTTACTTGTTTCACAAATAATCAATGCCCCAATGGATGCAGTCTGGCCATTGGTCTCAGATATCACCAAACACTCGCAATGGTCACCAAAGCCCTACTCTGTCGAACACAAATCTGGCGTGAAAGGTGAAGTTGGTAGTACATACCGTTCAACGGGATTTATCCCTCCGGCGCAGAAGAACCACCAGAACGATGTCGAAATAACTGAAATAATCCCAGGCTCGAAAATTGTATTTACATCACATGATGAAAATGGCTATTTCAAGAACACTTTCAACCTTGAGAAAGTTAGCCAGGGAACGCTAGTTACTTTTCAGCATGACTTTCCAAAGATGAAGGGCATGGGCCGAATCCTCTTGCCACTCCTGCTTCCTATCACCGGAAAACGAGATGCCATGGTCAGACTTGGGAAGTTAAAAGCAATGTCCGAGGCGCATTAGTTAGATCGCTTAAGTGCTTTCTGCTCTGATGTAACCCGCACGTGTTACCGCATAACAACGTGGAATAACGCTATTCGTCGCGCTCCATACAACTATCTAATAACCAGTTTGGGATTGAGTAAGACATGCGCATTCATTTCCTCCGCCGCAAAATCAACCTTTCGAATCTGGTTGCCACTTTCTCCCATCAAGATTGTTAAGGCACTACTAGCCACTTCGGGCAATGTTTGATCTAAACTTGTAAATCCGAACTCCCTTGATATAGGTGAATTATCGAAACCGGTTACCGAAATATTGCGCTTTGAAATTCGTTGAAACTCGAGTAGACATCCCAGTGCGACAGTATCACTCACGCAAACCACGGCATCGAGATCTGGAATCGCATCCAATAATCTTCGTGCGCTTTGCCTACCGCTTTCAATCGACTGCACGCCGAAAGCGGCAAGAGCGCTTAACTCGATGTCGGCTTCACGCCCAACTTTTCCAGCCAATTTTGAGAAAGCCTTCTTCCAACCTAAATAGCGATCTTCGCCAACACTCTTCGCTATTTCACTTGGGGAATTTTCACTCTCCCATCCAGCAAATCCAATATTTCGATGCCCCTTTTTCCACAGCATGGCAGTTGCTTCACCAACTCCAAAGCCTCCATCAATATCAACCCATGGATGTGACGTCGAGTACAAATTTTCATGACCCCAAGGTTTTCCAAAACTTAGGAAGGGAACATTATTCTTCTCCAGATAACCCAGCCGTGGGTCATGGGCACGGGTTGAGGTAAGAATTATCCCATCTGCATCACGAGAACTCATAAATTTCCGCAATTTATCTATCTCGAGATCCTCGGATTTCGCGGTATAGGCAATTACCTTTATCTGACGTTTCTCGGCGGCTTCAATCAATTCATAAACGAAATCATCTTGAATAAAGCCCCGAAAGAGTCCAGGGGCAGAATTTGCATCAACGCGCACCGCAATCGTGGATGCCTTTCTTGATCGCAACCGCCGTGCCGAGAGGTTGGGTGTGTAATCCAATTTCTTAACAGCTTTCAAAACCTCGTCGCGGGTCTTAGGTCGCACCTTTTCCGGGAAATTCAAAACATTGGACACTGTTTGAATTGAAACTCCCGCAACTTCTGCGACATCCAATAATGAAGACGGGCGGGTTTTTTTTGTCAACTCCTCCACCCCCCCTCGCATATTAATTATCGCCACTCGAAAGCTGACTACATTTTTGAAATTTTCTCCAAGTTATCAGTTATCCATGCGTATGCACCAACTGACCATCCTTGAATCATCTGAGGCGGTTGGCAGATGCGGTTGTGGAACCCATTTCCATTTACGACATCAGTCAAACGTGAGGTTATCAGTTTATTCTCATTGGCATCTCCTCGAAAGAATTCCGGATATCCGCCAATCGATTCAATCGCTCGCTTAGTATTTGAAAGCAGTAGCAGCGCTTCCTTATTGAATCCATGCCGACTTAGTCCACGACTAGCTAGTACCCCATCCATCGGCCACGCTGATCCCGTGTGGTAACCACAGGGTCGATACGAGGGATGGTTTGCGGAGAGGGTTCGCAGGCCCGCCCACCCCAATAACTGCGAATCAGTAAGCGCCTCGGCAATGGCCTTACGAAAACTTAGGTAATTTGGGCCATCTAAAATTTTAGAGTCGAGAAGCCGACCTTGATTGCTGGCTTGCGAATCCATAGGAATCTGCACACCTGCCTTATTGCGCTCAACTCCAAGTGCGAACCTATCTTCCAACCAAAAAAAAGCAATAAGTTTACTTTGCAGCCCTTTCGCCACTCGTCGCAATTCCGAACTCGACATCGGCCATAAGGGAGAGGGCCGCATTTCTTGTATAAGTGCGGCGTTGTTTAAGGCATCGAAAGTTTCACCAACAGTCTCAATTGAGGCAGTCGATTCCCCGGTGGCTAAGGTTCCATCATGGTGCATATAAGAGTCTTCTGAATCCTTCCAGACTTGGTTTCGAATTCCATGTGGGTTGCTTCGAGAAGATTCAATAAATCCAGATGGCGTTTCAAGCCTGGTACACACCCAGCTGGTTGCCATAGCAACCCGCTCCCATAGAGAGGTTCCATTCAAAGCCTCATCTAAATCCAGAGAATTATTCAACGCTAAATTAGCCACTGAATTTATCCAGAGCAGCGTTGCATCCACCGTTCCAAAATATGGAAAGCGCCAATTGCCATCTTTCTCTAGCTCAATAGCCCGCTCGTCGCCAATTTCCCGAATTTCGTGGGGAATACGACCTGGCTCTTCTTCGGAGAGTTCGTCAAATTTAATTCCCTGTACTGCTCCTAGAGCTTTAACGACATTGATTTCTAGGCCAGGAACTCTTTGACGAAGCAATGACGAAATCACAAGCGAGTCTCTGCCAAAGAGACAACGAAAGAGATTTTGTTCC
>JANLPM010000107.1:0-2671 GCA_031367265.1 Actinomycetes bacterium | reverse complement strand
TGGTGTGCCCCAATAACGTTGGCGCGAGACCAGCCAATCCCGCAGGCGATAGTTACGGGCAGATTTTCCAAGACCATCTTTTTCAAGTTGAGTATTTATCGTTGCAATGGCATCGGCCTTGTTTAGGCCATCCAATGCGCCTGAGTTAACTAATACGCCATCGCCAGTAGTTGCAATGCCACTGATCTGTGGATCCTCTTCGCCAGTATCGACAACAACTGTGACGTTAAGTTTCATTGCACGCGCAAAATCTAAATCTCTCTGATCATGTGCCGGTACGGCCATGATCGCACCTGTTCCGTAATCAGCTAACACATAATCACTTGCCCAAATTGGAAGTTTTTCACCGTTGACTGGATTAATTGCATAACGATTTAGAAATACACCTGTTTTTGGCCGATCTGTTGCCAGCCGATCAATGTCACTATCGGATTTAATCTTTTCTAGGTAAGTTGCAAACTCATTTTCAACTCCAGAGCCAACTACAAGTTCGCCGGCAAGATCACTATCGGCGGCAACAACCATAAAAGTTGCGCCAAATAACGTATCTGGCCGAGTCGTATAAACCGTGACCGGCTCAGTTCGACCTTCGATAACGAATGAAACGTTGGCACCGGATGAGCGGCCAATCCAGTTGCGCTGCATCATCAAAACTTTTTCAGGCCATTTACCTTCTAGTTGCGCCATGTCATCTAATAAACGATCCGCGTAATCAGTAATTTTAAAATACCACTGATTCAATTTCTTCTTCGTAACTGGGGTATCGCAACGTTCGCACAAACCAGCGACGACTTGCTCATTAGCTAAAACCGTCTGACAGCTTGGACACCAATTAACTGCCGAATCTTTGCGATAAGCTAAGCCGCGCTCATAGAGTTGTAGAAATAACCATTGATTCCATTTATAGAACTCCGGATCACATGTATTAAAAACGCGATCCCAATCAAATGAGCAGGCAAAGCGGCGCATCGAAGCTTTTTGCACCGCAATATTTTCATAGGTCCAAATTTTTGGATCTGCATTGTGCTTAATTGCCGCGTTTTCTGCCGGCAAACCAAAGGCATCCCAACCAATCGGATGCATAACGTTAAAGCCCTTTTGAATCCAATAGCGCGCAATTACATCGCCCAGGGCATAGGCCTCGGCGTGGCCCATGTGAAGATCACCGGACGGGTAAGGAAACATATCCAAGACGTATTTCTTGGGTCGTTTATCATCGGGCCGGCCTGATTTAAATGGTTGTAACTGGTCCCATATCGGCAGCCACTTTTCCTGCACATAGGCAAAGTCATAGGCCGCGTGCGCCGCGTCGTTAGTCTGATCCGTTGACATGGGCATAGGTTACAGGGGAATTAGTTAGCGCTTTCAGTGGATTATCTCTTCGCTGCGCTAGCGGACAGTAATCTTCTCGAGTTTTTCCAAGCTAGCGGTTATAGATTCAATTAAGGAATTATTACCATTAATCCACGATCCACCATCACGCAGGAGCTCAGCGGAAACGGCGCTGTAATCAAAGATTTCAGTCACTGCAGTGACGTTTTCACTTTCGGGAGTCAGGATATAACCCCACCGATATCCTGCTGGAATACCAACTTTGGATGGATCATGTCCTTCGGCTCGAGAAATGTCTCCTGGCGCCGGTTCCCAAAAAATGCGCCGGTCTTGTTCGAAATCAACGACATGATTGACCATCAAGTAATCCTCTCCTAACCGATGCATCCTCATTGTGAATGTGTCTCCCATTTTAGAGATGAGACCATGGCGCACCGTTCCGCGAAGCATGTTGGAACCGTCGAAATCCTTGTGACGTTGCGGATTCGCCAGAATTGCGAAAATGATCCCAGCTGGTGCAGTGATTTGGCGTGAGGCTTCGACTATTTTCCTCTTGCTTACCATTTACAACTGCACTCCTGATTCACTCAAAGCGTTCAAATTACTTCTCTTACTGCAACAGAAATTAACTTATCCATTGCTCTTAAGCAACTCTTGTTCTGGGCTGCAGATCGAAATCGCACCTTTCTTAGATGCCATCATCACTTGCCTTTCCACTGCTGACACAAACAAATGGTCAACATTGCTCGAAAAGCGTCATCAGACCTCAAAATCAGAGGCCACTCCTGTCGATTATGAACGAACTGGGCCAATAAGGCAACGACAACGACGACTATGCGAGCCAGTAATTGGAGACGACTTATATCTCGATGTTTTGAACTCTTTCTAAGTGGACCAATCCAACCTTGATCAATGCACTCTTAACTTCAATGTAGTAATAATAGACTTCTGGTTGGCCTGGAGTAGCAACTTTAATCCAAACCCACAATTGTTCTTTCGATGATCGCCTCCAATTCATCACGAGTAGGACCATTCGGTGGCCGGGGTGCCGAAGCAGCAGTTCGGAAGATCTCCTCGATTCGGTTTTGCATAATGAGGTCATCATCGAGGACGCGCAAGCTGTCGAGAAGTCCATTCCTCCGAGCAATGACGCGGAAAATTTCAGGGTCTTTGAAAGCGGCGACGCCGCCGGCAACAAGTGAGAAGAGCGCATAGGCGCCATCCTTTGATGTAAAATCGATTGGCTCGCCATTCCACATCCGCTGCCGTTGGTCGTCTAGTTGCGTGGCGTAGTCGAATCGCTCGCGGATGAGTGGATCAGTCCGCTCCTGGTAGGCAG
>JANLPM010000104.1:0-4656 GCA_031367265.1 Actinomycetes bacterium | reverse complement strand
GAACTACGGGGCCAAGTTCCTCATGGCCTGGCTACGATGCAACAGTTCAGGCACGAACCGGAATTATGCATATTACTGGTGAGAAGGACGGACCTCCGGTGAGAACTGGCATTTCAGTTTTAGATATCGGGTCGGGGATGTGGCTAGCAATGGGGGTACTAGCCGCAATAGTAAAACGAAATCGAACTGGAATTGGTGGATTAGTCGAAACTTCGCTCTATGAAACAGGTGTTTCGTGGGTCAGTTATCACTTAGCCGCACATGAATTAACGAAAACGCCGTCAGTACGTTCAGGAAGTGGCCACCCAACTTTTTCACCCTACGGAGTCTTTGCAACAAAGCATGGTGACATTTGTATTGGTGTAGGAAATGATAATATTTTTTCAAAATTAGCAACGCAAATCAGTAGGCCCGATTTAATTTCAGATATTCGCTTTCTTAAAAATATTGATCGGGTTTTATATGCCGCCGATTTAAGGGTTGAGATTGAAAGATCGCTCGTACACGAGGATTCAACTTACTGGACACTCAAACTAGCAGCGGGCGGCATTCCAGTTGATGCAGTTGTTGCGCCAGAGGCCCTCTTTAGCGATCTCCAAGCTCGGGCTGTGGAAATATTTGTTGACTATCCCGATTCAACCGCTGGAATTACCTCTATTCCAGGCCTACCCTTGCGATTTGATGGCCAACGACCTCAAATTCGCCTACCTGCACCTCATAAAATAGTTAAGGATTAAAAATTCTCTCGGTAGCGGTTCAATGTACCGTCCGATCCTTCTAACTTTTAAGAAAATAGGCGGCTTTGAAGTCGAGCAAACCTCTCACCCATAATTCGATACCCCATTGAATCCGGGTGGAGATCGTCGGGTAAATGGTTTCTATCTGCAATGCTGAAGAGTTCCAGCCCATCCATAAAGTGAAGGTTGTTATCATTTCGTTTCTTTACAATCTCTTCAAGAATAATTCGAGTTCTTTTCAAGGTTAAAGCTCCGGTGGCAAGTTCTACCGCTCTCTCTTGCCCGAATAATCTATTTCCATCCATCATTGTTGGCCCTGGGCAGTCCTCATGAAACGGACACACAATTGCGGAGATTATTAAAATTGGAGTTGTGGCATGTTTATCTCGGAGAGTGTCTAGAAAACTATGAACTGCGGGAATAAATGCCCGCTCTCGCATCGAATCTGCATTAACAACATTAATACCTAGTTTGAGTGAAATTAGATCTGCATCAAGTTCTGCCATTGTTCTCGCTACGAACCCATCAAGTTGACACTCTCCGGCGAGACCGAAATTCCTCAAATTCAGATTGAGAAGTTGTGATGCGCGAATAGGCCAAGCATCCATTGGTCTAACTGCTTCACTGCACTGGCTAATAGAACTTCCGTAGTGCAGCCAAGTCTTTCTGGTATCTCTCTCGCTTTTTGTAATTTCTTGATTAGTTAAAATTTTTCGAATTTCAACTATCGACGACGTCGGTAGCCAAATCTCAATATGCTTCGCTTCACTTCCTAGTCCATCAAATCTAAGAATATCAATCTCTCCTACTTCTAGAGATTCGGAGAAGACTGCTGGAGCAGTTGCGGTTATTCTCAATATATTTCCATGTTCTGCTATTACAGTTTTACTTTCGATACCATTGACCAACAAATCAAATGCGGCGATGCGCTTTTCTTCTGAAAGGCCAGCTACTAATTTAGTAACTCGCACTTCGAGAGAAATGCTTTCAGCGCATGTACTGAATCTAAGGCGTACTCCCGATGGAAACTTGACATATCTCTCCATTCCAGCGTCTGCAAATTGGTTGCGGGTCCAGTTTGGTAAACGTCGAGGAGTGAGCCAACTATCAACATCTCGATCAAAACCAAGCGCGCCAACAACCTCTATAACTTCATCTTCAATCGAATACTCATACATAACTGAACTCCTCAAACCTTTGAATCAGAGTGACTCTGAAGCCGCACTCACAAGTCCAACATAATCAACAATTTTTACACGCGGCTTACCCTTAACTTCTCCGGCCACGGTTTCTGACGCATTTATTCTTTGCCACCCTGCTTGATCTACGACTATCTGATGTGTAATTAAATCAGCGACGCTTCCGGCTTTTTTCGGAGTTTTTAAATCTGCAACAAGAAGTTCGACAACTGCTGCGGCATCGGATTTATTTGTTCCAATTACCCCTGATGGTCCGCGTTTTGCCCATCCAACGACATATAAATTCTGACCTACACGTCCATCGACGTTAACTACTTTGCCATTCTCATAGGGCACTCCTTCAATACTGGCAGCGTGGTAGCCAATGGCCGTTACAACTATCCCGCATTTGATGGTTACATCACCACTAGGCGTTGAAAACACAATGCCCTCAACACAATCACTGCCCAAGATCTCTTTTGGAACGTGCTGAAAGAGAAAATGCATAGTGCGATCATGTGAACTCTTTTGAGACTGCGCTATTTGGAGCATTGCATCTAAGTTGTTTTTCACATCTTTTGCAGGCGCATCCCCAGCGCGCGCTATCGCAGCGTCGATATCGTCTCGTTGCATAATGACATTGGTGTGTTCAAGTTTTGGTAGCTCACGAATTTCAGGCGATGTAAAAGCTGCATGTTCTGGACCTCGGCGAGCGCTAATATAAACATTTCTGACACCACTGGCTTTAAAATCTGAAATTGCATGATCAGCGGTATCGGTTTAATCTAACTCAGAAGGTTCAAGAGCCATCATCCGAGCAACATCCATGGCAACATTACCTGCACCAATAACGACCGCAGTGTCACAATTAAGTGGGACATCTGTTTCCACAAAATCTGGGTGAGCGTTATACCAAGGGACAAAATCGGCCGCTGACATTGAACCGTATAAATCCTCTCCTGGAATTCCAAGTTTTTTACCTAAGGATGAGCCCGTTGCAATCACGACTGCGTCGTAAATCTGCGCCAACTGTTCGACCGTAATTTCGCTACCGATTTCAACATTAGCAAAAAGGCGAAAATTTGGATCTGCAGCGATCTGTTCAAATACTTTTGAAACTGTTTTAATCTTTGGATGATCTGGTGCAACTCCGCTGCGCACTAAGCCCCATGGAGTCGGAAGCCGCTCAATCATGTCGATGGCAAAACTGCGCTCTTCATTTTGCTGATTGTGCAGAGCTTGTGCCGCAAAATAACCGGCCGGACCAGCGCCAATAATTGCTACTTTGTACTGCACCATCAAAGCTCCTTACATCTATGTATGTGCGGAGATGTCCTAGCCATGGAACATCACTAAGTTGTGAAAGGTTCCGCGTAAAGCCAAGACAGAGCGGAGACGAGGAGATTTGAACTCCTGAAGGCGATTAAACCTTACCTCGTTAGCAGTGAGGCGCACTCGACCGGGCTATGCGACGTCTCCGAGTTGCATGCGCAGTTTAGCGGTTAATGCCAGGTAATTATGACGTCGGCCTTGTCCCGCGTGGTCTCTATAATTTGCGCATTGTGCGCATCGCTGCCATGAGCCCAGGCATGCGCGGCCGCGGGGGTTTTCCCGAATTTAATATGTCGTGCCACGAGACGAGACATTCGTTTGTCATTATCAATATCTATAAACCAAACCTCTGTAAGCGATTGCGCCACCTTCGACCAGCCACCTTCATCTAAAAGCAGATAGTTTCCCTCGGTAATGATTAGTGAGGTGTGTGCGTAAACCACTCCTTCAGCGGCGATAGATTCTTCGATTTCACGGTGAAATATTGGGAAATAGATTTCCTCCCTCACATTATTTTTTATGCGGTTCAGCAACACTGCATATCCGTTTGCATCAAAAGTGTCCGGCGCACCTTTTCGTTCAGTGCGCCCAAGTTGTGCTAATTGGGCATTGCTCAAGTGATATCCATCCATGGGAACTAGGACCGTGGTTTCTTTAGGAAGTTTTTTTAAGAGAAAACTTGAAAGCGTTGATTTACCTGCTCCCGGCTTTCCAACCAGTCCAATGATCACACGAGAATCTGTATTTTGCGTTAATGTGACGGCTCGCTCGAGTGCTTCTTCAACTGAGCGAATTTCAACTGCCATTTCTAGCCTCTCTTGTCCTCGCCACGTTTTCACTCCAAGGCCCTTACAAGATATTTTAACTGCTTAAACCATGAATATTGATTGGTAGTGCCAGAGAATGATTGCACAGCGAAAACTCTGTCCTTATGAAGCCTCGGCTTTTAAGTTAGGTCTTTCAAAGATTCCTTTATGGCAACATCACCGAACCGATCCATCTATCTCATATGAAGCACAGTTCGAAAACGTGCTGAATCTGAAAGCCCACGGCTATATCGAAGCAATTGGAGTTAGCAACGTCAACGCCGAGATGCTGCGCCGGGCCATAGCAATTGGAGGCACGCCTGAACAAGGCGGCATTGCCTTCTTGCCGTGGGCACCGCTTGGCGGCGCTAGCAGTTTTTCAAAGATTGCCACTGGAGAATTAGGCGCATTCAGCACCATTGCTAAGCAGAAAGGTGTCTCGGCCTATGCAGTTACGATCGCTTGGCATTTGGCGCAATTTCCAACGTCGATTCCGATCCCGGGTGCTTCACAATCAACATCTATTCTGGACTCTTTAACCGGAACTACCATTGAATTAAGCGTGGATGAAATTGCCCTGCTCAACGCAAGTTGTCCCCCAAA
>JANLPM010000006.1:0-8381 GCA_031367265.1 Actinomycetes bacterium | reverse complement strand
AATTTGCAAAGTATTTTCCATGGAGCCCGAAGGAATATAGAAAAACTGAACGAGAAAAGTTTTGATAAGCAGGGATACAACAAGTGCAGTAATTACTAATATCGGGAACTCACGAATGAGTGAACCCTTAATTCGCATCTAGCTGTGCTTTAAACTTGTGGAGTTTCGGCTTCAGTAACAACATCTGTAGTCGTAACTTGAGCTGGAACCTCGGACACCGCATCGATTACTATTGGCTCGGACACAACATCTGTAGTCGTAACTTGAGCTGGAACCTCGGACACTGCCACTGGCTCTGGAGCATGGGCTTGGGCAACTGGAGTGGAAAGAATTCCATCGCCGTAGCCTTCAATACCATCTCGCTTTTCACGAATCTTTGCCGCCTTACCGCGAAGATCGCGCAGGTAGTACAACTTGGCGCGACGAACATCGCCCTTCTTTACCAACTCAATCTTTTCAATTACTGGAGTATGTACAGGGAAGGTGCGCTCGACGCCGACTCCGTATGAAATTTTACGGACCGTGAAAGTCTCACGAACGCCGTCGCCCTGGCGACGCATGACGATTCCCTGGAAAACCTGAAGGCGACTCTTGCTGCCTTCGATAACACGTACGTGAATCTTGAGCTCATCCCCGGCCCGAAACTGGGGAATATCTTTACGCATGGACTCTGCATCTACGGCGTCAAGGATGTTCATTTACGTACCTTCTTCTGTTTGCGATTAAAAGCACTCGCTCTGGCGGTGCAGAGTGCGTATCTTGCCATAAAAGGCGCTCTGAGCGTGAATCGGGGAGTTAGGCAGGGATCTCTAGGCTTAAATTCGCATGAAGAGTTGGGCCGGCAGCTATGGTCAGCTCCATCCCCCGCCAGCTTCGTGTCGTTACCACGGCCCCAGCCTCTTGGGCTATGAGGGAGCCGGCAGCTAAGTCCCACTCCATTAAGCCCGTCTCAATATATCCATCAACCATTGCGCACGCGACAAAACACAAATCAGTAGCGGCTGCGCCCATTCTGCGGATATCGCGAATTTTAGGAATTAAATGATCGATAATTTCAATTTGATTCTGGCGATCCGCCACTTTATAAGCAAAGCCGGTAGAAATTAGCGCTTTTTCTAAAAGAATTGGATCATTGCACGCTATTTTTTCTCCATTGAGAAATGCGCCGTTGCCGCGTGAGGCATGCCAGGTTGAAGTTATCGACGGAGCGTGAACAACTCCAACTAGTACACCCTGCTCATCTTTTACGGCGATGCTGATATTCCAGCCAGGGAGTCCATAGAAGAAATTAACGGTTCCATCAACTGGATCGATAACCCATGTATATCCACTTGTGCTTTTACGGTTTGCACCTTCCTCCCCAATGATTCCATCATTGGGCCGGGTAGCCAGAATTGCATCCACGATGAGCTTCTCACTTGCGTGATCCATCTGCGTGGCGATGTCGATGGCCGTAGATTTTACGGTCAAATCCCATGTAGCCGGTCGATTCATTAAAAGTTCGCCAGCTTTTCGCGCAATTTTCAGCGCAAGATCTAACAGTTCTCTGCTCTCTTCCATGGCCCCAGTGTAGCCACGCACTCCTAATTCATGATTTTTAGCCGGTTCATCGGTTATTCTTCCAAACATGACTGAACTGCGTTTCATTGGAAAGAGCGATGAAGGCACGCATTTATCACTTCACGACAGCGAAGGCAATGAGTTTACGCTTCGAATTAGCGATACCTTGAAGGCAATGGTAAATCAACCGCGCTTAACATCTGTGCCAGAACAGGTGCGGGACAGTATTTCAATTAAGGAAATTCAGCGACGCCTTCGAGCGGGCGAACTTGCTGAAGAGTTAGCACATGAGAATAATATTTCTATTGAAAAGATTGAACGTTTCTCTGGTCCAATTTTGCAGGAGCGCATTTACATAATCGATCAAGCGCAGCAAATTCCGATCCGTAAAGAAGGCGGCCGCGATCCCGTCAACCTTTTAGGAGTTGTCGTTTCTCGACTTGCGCCACGAAACATAGATTTATCTGATCTCTCATGGACTACGTGGCGTCACGAGGATGGCACGTGGACTCTTGAACTCCACTACCCGAATTCATCCGGCCACGGAATTGCACAGTGGAATTTTGATCCAACCAGACGACTAATTGCATCTTTAGATGAAAATGCGCGTTGGATGATGGGCGATGAACCTGCTCCTCGCCCAGTTCCAATCACCGCACCTGGACTCGTGTATTCAGAATCAAATCACCCATCACTTCGCTCCGGATCAAATCCCGAAACTGAAGTCCCGCGTTTAGCAGTTATTCGAGAAGCACCCGATGACGATGCTGCGCGTGATGGTGTAGTTGCTCGTGCAAAAGTTCCAAGTTGGGATGAAATTATGTTTGGCATTAAGCCAACTCAAGATCAGTAATGCGCACGAATGATTGTTGACTCAGCCCTGTATCAAAATGGTATTCGCGTCAGTAGTCCTTCTGATATCTCTGACTCTGTAGATATTGCGCGAAGTGGTGGTGGCTTCGTTTGGCTCGGGTTGTCATCACCCACACAAGAAGAGTTTGACCATGTCGTAGGTGAACTTAATTTTCATCCCCTAGCCGTTGAAGATGCCATACATGCCCAACAAAGACCGAAAATTGAGGATTATGAAGGTTTAACTTTTTTTACTTTAAAGACGGTTTTCTATAATGAAAGTAACAGTGCCATTTCAACTGGAGAACTCATTTGTTTTGTTGAAAAAGAGTTTATTGTGATTGTGCGCCACGGTGAGGGAACGCCATTAGCTTCGGTTCGCCAAGAAATAGAGACCAAACCCGATTTTCTCACACTTGGACCTTTTGCAGTTTTGCATGCCGTAGTTGACCGCGTAATCGATGGCTACACAACTATCGCTCACGAGTTAGAAAACGCTGTTATTAATTTGGAAACTAAAGTTTTTAGTGGAAAGCGACAGACTTTTTCCCAGGAGATATATTTTCTCAAGCGCGAAATTATCGAATATCGCCATGCGATCGAGCCGCTAATAATTCCATTGCAGAAACTAGTCTCTGAAACCTATATTGGCGTTCCTAACGCATTAAAACCATTTTTTCGAGATACTTTAGATCACCTCATGCGTGCTTGCGAGCATGCATCGGGTATGGATTCACTCTTAACTTCAGCTTTACAAGCCGATTTAACCCACGTCCAGATGCGCCAAAATGAAGATGTACGAAAGATTTCGGCTTGGGTTGCACTCGCTGCTGCTCCAACCATGATCGCTGGAATTTATGGAATGAATTTTAAACATATGCCCGAACTTAGTTTCAAATTTGGATATCCACTTGTTCTTGGAGGAATTTTTTTACTAAGCTCAATTTTGTTCTATAAGTTTCGAAAAGCCGATTGGCTTTAGCGTTATTAATTGAGCGTTGTTGTGAGCAGGCTGACTTGTGTTTCAATCAAACTATCCGCGCCATGATGGCCCACCATCGAACTCTCCTTATCAACACGTGAGGGATCGATTAAAACTACTTCCCCTTGTGCGACGCAAATAACCTCACCCATTCGATCTATAGAATCCGCAGTTACCACATCACCAAAAAGTCCACTGGTAATAGCTTGCTCGCGGGTATAAATTTCGCAGCGTTTACCTAAATACTCCTGCCAGACGCGTGCCAATTCACTGCGAGCCGCTGGACTATCGTGACTAGGGTTTAAGTACAAATGTCGCGCACGCGGCTCACCACCAATAACTGCTACGTTATCTAGTAAGGGATTATCCTGGCCAATAATGATTTTTTCACCGACATTAATCATTCCGTGATCAGAAGTAAGCCATATTCGCGTGCCACGTGGCATTTCCTTCATCAGGTTTTCCAGCATCTGGTCAATCTTCGAAAGAGCAGCTAGCCATTTATCACTTCCGACACCATCGCTATGACCTGCTACATCTAAATCATTCATATAAAGATAGACAAAAGTTGGAGTTTTTCGAATCGCCTCTTTTGTCTGCGCAATTAAATCTGGGACAACATTGGCGCCGCGATACTGCGCTCCGCGAAAAACCGCACGGGTGAAACCCGTATTTTCATAGCGTTTTGCGGCAACGTGTGAAACCGCAATTCCATGTGCCGTTGCGCGTTCAAAGAGTGTTGGGACACTTTGCCATACATAGGGATCCACACGTTCATCCCATTTCAATGCATTGAGAATTCGTCCCCCGCTGCGCGGAACTTGAACGGTATAACCCAACATTCCATGTACGCCAGGCATAACTCCTGTTGTTAGCGTTGCAAGGTTGGTCGCCGTCGTTGAAGGAAATGCCGTGGTTACGCCTGCGTGCCGTGTGAGTCCGGCGATGGTTGGCATAAAGCTTTCATATGTTTCCAAAACATCGGCACCAAAACCATCAACGAGAAAAAGTATTTCGCGTCCCGTAGGGCTTGCACCCGCTTTGATGTGATCTTCGACAGAAGTAAGTCCAAGGGCCGAAAAAATCGAGGGAGTTATCTGCGATAAATGCACCTGCGTATCTTCTCATCTCATCCGCTAAGGTTGTACATATGAAGCGTGCGATTGAATACTCCGCCGAAGTGGCAGCCGCTATAGCTAGTGCACAACCAATAGTTGCACTCGAATCCACGATTATTAGTCATGGTTTACCGCGCCCCTCAAACTTGGCAGTGGCAATTGAGTGTGAAGAGATTATTCGTTCATTCGGAGCAGTTCCAGCAACCATAGCATTGCTCGATGGAGTGGTGCATATTGGTCTAGAAAAAGATCAACTTGAAGCAATCGCCAATCGTGATGATATTTCCAAGGCATCGATTAGAGATTTAGCGATCATCGTTGCGAGCGGTAAGAGTGCAGCAACTACCGTGGCGGCCACCGCTCACATTGCGGCAATCGCTGGCATTAAAGTCTTTGCAACTGGCGGTCTTGGCGGGGTGCACCGCGGAGCTAACGAATCATTTGATGAGTCTGCCGATTTAACTGCCCTTGCACAGTTAGATATGACGGTTGTCTGCGCTGGAGTTAAGTCAATTCTCGACGTCCATGCAACTCTTGAACGCCTTGAAACCCTGGCAATTGGATTAGTTGGTTATAAAACCAATCGCTTTCCAGGTTTTTATCTAACCGATTCGGGATTTGATCTCGAACACCGTGTCGATAGTCCTGACGAAATTGCCGCAATCATCAAAGCCCGCACGGCAATCGGTACTTCGTCAAAATCTTTAATCGTGGCCAACCCTGTAAAAAAAGAGATGGCTAAAGCGCGCCATGATCAGATTTTGGCAACGGGTTTAGCTAAAGCCGGACATGATGGAATCGATGGAAAGGCAGTTACTCCATATCTTCTCGAACATTTCCACACCGCTTCTAATGGTGAGTCTCTCGCAATCAATACCGAAATTATTAAATCTAATTGCGCCCTTGCCGCACAAATTGCGATGGCATTGCAATGAAAAAGATTCTCTGCATCGGGGATTTAGCCCTAGATGTCATTGCACAGTTAAAAGAGAGCATTAATTACGGAAATGACACGGCCAGCCGAATTTCAACTCACCCAGGCGGCCAAGCGGCAAATGTTTCAACATGGATTACTCGGACCAATACCAAAGCACAGTTAGTCGCACGTGTTGGTAATGACCCAGTTGGCTTTGCCTTAATATCAGATTTAGATAAATACGGTGTTGAGCATTTGAATTTAATGCGATCTGGTCGTCCCACTGGCGTCGTCGTTATTTTGGTGGATGCTAATGGGGAGCGAACCATGTTTCCCGATAATGGTGCCAATGCCGACTTAGAGGTGGGCGATTTACCACCTCTCGAGGGTATTGATGGTGCATATTTAAGTGGGTATGCACTACTTGACTTTCGCAGTCGCGATGCAGTTCTTGCGATGCTTAAAAAGATTAAGGCTGCCGGAATTCCAATCTTTTTTGATCCCACCACGACAGGCGCGATGAAAATAGTCTCCCGCGACGAGGTTTTATCGTGGGTTGCACTCATGGATGGCATTTTACTCAACGCTGAAGAAGCGATTTATTTGGGCGATTCCGCAGATATTGTGGAGGCTGAAGTGAATTTAAAGAAGTTCACGCCCTTAGTCGTAATCAAACTTGGCTCGCGAGGTGCGATGGCGGTTTTTAATGATGAATCGGTACGGGTTGCCGCCGTCACAACGAATGTTGTTGACACAACTGGTGCAGGAGATTCATTTGCTGCTGGTTTCATTCCAAAGTGGCTTGAAACACGCGACTTAGAGCAAGCGCTATCGGCTGGAACATCCCTTGCCGCAAAGTGTGTTGCAACTGTTGGGGCGCGCCCTCCCCTAAATTAACCCGTGGAGTTGGCACAATCTCCCCCATGGCTAAGACAACAACCAAGAGCGCAGGTAAAAAACCCATTGGTCCAAAACCGGGCGAGTATCCGGGAAAGATCATTGATATTGATGTATCGAAAGAAGTATCTGAATCATTTCTGGAGTATGCGTACTCAGTAATTTATTCACGCGCCTTACCTGATGCACGCGATGGTTTGAAGCCAGTCCATCGCCGCATTCTGCACCAGATGGCTGAAATGGGTCTGCGGCCAGAGCGCGGACATGTTAAAAGTGCGCGTGTTGTCGGTGAAGTCATGGGTAAGTTACATCCACATGGTGATGGCGCAATTTATGACGCCCTTGTTCGAATGGCACAGTCTTTTTCAATGCGTTTGCCACTCATTGATGGTCATGGAAACTTTGGCTCACTAGATGCTGGCCCAGCTGCTATGCGATACACCGAGGCGCGACTTGCAACTGCTGCCATGGCAATGGTCGCCGAAGCCGATGAAAACACCGTGGATTTTGGCCCGAACTACGATGGACAATTAACGGAACCTTTAGTCTTACCGGCGGCATATCCGAACTTACTCGTCAATGGAGGCTCTGGAATCGCGGTTGGAATGGCAACAAATATGGCTCCACATAATTTAGGCGAGGTTATCGCGGCAACTAAGTATCTAATCGAAAATCCAACCGCAACTCTAAAACAATTGATGAAATATATTCCTGGTCCAGATTTTCCAACTGGCGGTCATTTAGTTGGTCTTGAGGGTGTTAGAGAGGCGTATGCAACGGGTAAAGGTTCATTCAAGGTGCGCGCAAACGTGGAGATTCAAAAAGTCTCATCGCGCAAAATGGGTTTAGTTATCAAGGAACTACCTTTTACAATCGGGCCGGAGAAAGTTGTTGAAAGAATCGCAGCTTTAGTAAAGGCTAAAAAAATTCAAGGAATTAGCGACATTATCGACTTAACTGATGGGCAAACCGGCACCAATGTTGTCATCGAACTTAAAAATGGCTTTGAGCCAGATAAAGTTCTTGACCAGTTATACGCATTGACCCCGATGGAGGATGCTTTCTCAATCAATGCCGTTGCCCTAGTTAAAGGCCGCCCACAGGTTCTAGGATTGAAAGAGTTACTCGCAGTATTTATAGAACATAGAATTGAAGTTGTTCGACGCCGCAGCGAGTATCGCAAAAATAAAGCACAGTCGCGTTTAACATTAGTCGACGGCCTCTTAAAAGCCATTATCGATATCGATAAAGTTATCAAGATTATCCGCACGAGTGATGATGTATCTACGGCTAAAGAGAGACTTATCAAAGACTTTAAATTAAATGATGAGCAGGTCACCTACATCTTAGATATGCCATTGCGCCGTCTTACTAAAATGAGCAAGCTTGAACTTGAAAGCGAGCAAAAAGAGTTAAAGAGTGTGATCTCTGAATTGACGAAGCTATTAAAGAGTGAAGAGGCGATAAAGACACAAGTATCGACCGAATTAACTGCCGTAGCTAAGTCATTTGCCACTCCACGTAAGACGAGAATTGATGCGGCATAATCTCGGCTAGAATACGGTGTGATTTCAACCCAAGCTCTCGAACTTCGCGCAGGTGCTCGCCTGCTCGTTAAGGGTGTCACCATTCGTATCAATAGCGGAGATCGCATCGGTTTTGTTGGTCGAAATGGGGCTGGCAAATCCACTCTAGCTAAAGTTTTGGCCGGTGAAATAATGCCGGCAGGAGGTGCAGTAAATCGAACGGGCAAAATCGGTTATCTGCCGCAGGATCCGCGCACAGGCGATGAACCAGGCTCAGTTATTGAGCGAATCTTGTCGGCTAGAAATCTAGATCAAATTTCACACCGAATGCGCCAAGTCGAAGAGGAAATGTCTACTACCGAAGGTGAAGCCCTTGAAAAAGCGATGGATCGATACACCCGTGTTGAGCATGAGTTCAGCGCCGCGGGAGGATATGCCGCCACCGCTGAAGCCGAGGCTATCGCTACATCACTAGGGGTTACTGAGGCCGTCTTTGCCCATGAGCTTTCAACACTATCTGGTGGTCAGCG
>JANLPM010000251.1:0-2751 GCA_031367265.1 Actinomycetes bacterium | reverse complement strand
TTTACCTGTAATCTCGGCGACTTTCTCAATCTCCAAGCCAATAATAATTCGGAGCGTGATGACCTCACGTTGATCTTCTGGAAGCTCCTTAAGTAGATCGGTGATTTCCAGCAAAGATGAATCAGATTTAACCCAATCATTTTCACGGAGTTCAGATTTAGGACCAATTCTCTTTTCCTTGCGGGCATGATCTGTCGCTGCTTTTCGGGCAATTGTAAATATCCATCCTTGAAATGCAGAGGAATCGCCCACAAAACCTTTGATCGAACCTGCGATACGAATCCAAACTTCTGAACATAAATCCTCAGCATCTCGGGTAAACATTGAAAGGTAGCGCAACATTTTTGGCTGATAGTGGAGCCATAATTTTTCAAATGAAGAATCGTTTCCATTGCGTGCCTTATCTACTAGTAAATCAAGTTCAGGCATGGAGTGGCCAGGCTTTGGCGCAGCCTCTTGATACTCCATGCCCCTCCAACTTAGCTAATGGTCATGCCGGAGAAAAATTCCAAACTTTTACTCTCTGACGTGGAGTTTAGTCCCAGTCTTAAATCATCACCGTTATCACCTTGGTTCATGTCACCGTCATCGCATAGGATCACGTCACCGTCATCGCTTTGGTTCACGACACCGTCAACGCTTGGGTTCATATCACCGTCATCGCTTTGGTTTTCCTGTGAATCGGTTGAGAGATCGGGAGGGGGTGCGATTCCCGGCGTTACTTCTGGAGGTGTTGTTACGGGCGCAACACTAGAAGTTACATCGTTTTGTACTGCACCGATTACGTAAGGGGATGTGACTGAAGGTTTCAATTCATCTGATTTACTATGAGCTGCCGAGATCGCTGCGGGCGTCGCGAAACTCAATAGCGCGATTGCGCCAATTATGGCTACTTTCTTTTTCATTCTGGGTCCTTTCCCTTTGTTATCTCCTAAAACGACGGGGAAGTACCTTTTGTTACAAGCAATTTTGAGCGTGGTTGAGGGGAATTTCACTGGTTAGAATCATCCAATGAGCCCCGGAGCATCCTTTCCGCATGAAGAGTTCGCCGATGCTCTTACCGCAAATGATGAATATGTTAAAGGCTTTAAATATTCAGAGCTAACCGGCGTGGCTCAGCGAGGTTTGGCAATTGTTACGTGCATGGATTCTCGTATTAATCCACTCTCAGTCGTTGGTATGAAGTCCGGAGATGCCAAAATTTTGCGAAACGCGGGCGCGCGCGTGACTGAAGACGTCTTGCGTACTCTAGTTTTAGCAACTTATTTGCTCGGCGTTAAGCGAATCTTAATTATGCCGCATACAAATTGCCGAATGGCAATGGGAGATGAGGCCGATATTCATGCACTCATTCAAAAAGAACATGGTGTCGATACGCGTAGCCTTGAATTTAGAACAGTTGCGGATCAGACCAAAGCGTTAATCACCGACGTCAATCGAGTGCGCGCGTACCCACTTCTAAATAAAGGAGTGGTCGTCGGTGGCGCGATTTACGATGTCGCGAACGGGAAAATTACTCCAGTAGATTGCTAGTTCTACGAACCGGCATTCGCGTAGACGGATAATTGAGATCCTTCAGAAACTGAAAAATTACAGCGTTCATGAGTTCGGGTTTTTCTTTAACAACAACGTGAGAACTTCCAGGTATTATTGCAAGTTGGCCAAACGGTAGTGCCTCATAGAGTTCAAGCGTGTGTGAATGGTTAATGACATCATCATCGCCGACTAGTACCAGTACTGGACATTGAATTGTTGAAATTTCCGCCAGCGTAAGCGTCGGCTCGGAATTCCAAATCTCATGCATCCGAATAGTTTTTTCAAGTAAAGTATGCGGCGCATCAGGTGAAATTAAGTTGTACTCTGCTTGATCCTCGGGCAAAATTTCAACTTTATCAAAATTCTGACTCACTCCATTGAAGTGATAATTTGCACCGATTGCCACGATTGATTTCACCAGCTCGGGTCGCAAAATCGCTAACATTAACGCGATAACTCCACCATCACTCCAACCAATTAAATGTGCAGGCTCCTTAACAAAATCTTCTAGATATGCGATTGCTTCATTAGTCTGAAAATCAAAGTGCAGGCTGCCGCGTTGATCACCTGTAAAACCATGAGCAGTACGGTCGTAAGCGAAAATTTGAAATTCTTTTTCAAGAGGAGGCACCATGATGTAGTCCCAGCTGGAGGTTTTACTTAAGCCGCCATGGAGTAATACCACTGCTTCGCCATCATTGTCCCAGTGATATGAATAGATCTTATGACCACGAAGGTCTACGTATTCTGGCATTACATCGAATCCATAATGTGTCGATTGCCACGATCAAAAGTCAGATAATTCCAAGTCCAATCTGCCAATGTGCCAATTTTATTACGCCCACCTAAAAGATAGAACAAGTGTAAAAATAACCATGCATACCAAGCTGGAATACCAACTAACCTAAACATCTTAACTTCCACAATTGCCTCATGACGCCCAATAGTTGCCATTGAACCTTTATCACGATAGATAAATGGCAACAATGGTGCCGCTTCGAAAACTCGTCGTAACTGTTGCGCAACAAATTTTCCCTGTTTCAATGCAACTGGAGCAGCCATGGGTAAGAAGCGCTTGCCTTTGCCCCTTATTCCAGCGATATCGCCGATTGCCCAGATGTAAGGATAGTTTTTAACCTGGAGTGTTTGTTCAACATCGATTCGCGAATCAATTAAAGGTAGATTCAATTTTGTGGCCGATGGTTCTCCGCCTAC
>JANLPM010000237.1:0-1561 GCA_031367265.1 Actinomycetes bacterium | reverse complement strand
GATTATTCCGTTTACTGTGCCCTTGTCCCATATGAATTCGGCAATTCTTACCGCAACAGCCGGCGTAACGAATCAAGATCAAGCGGGCATCTATCTTTTTGGAATCCGAGTTCATTAGCTACGAGATCTCGCAAATTTGAATTGGAGTCAAACTCAATGGTGTGCGGCATAAGTTGCTTTTCGTAGAGTAAGTACTCCTGGGCTATCCTTCACGCATGGCCGCGCGCGAATATGGGTTAGAGATTGACGAAATTGACGCGACTTTAGTTTCTATTGAAAAAGTCTTGGACTTACCAAAACTTAACCTGCAAGCTCAGGAGTTAGAAAAAGAGGCTGGTATACCCAATCTTTGGGATGATCCAGAGAATGCCCAAAAGGTAACTAGCCAATTATCTAGGGTGCAGGCAGAGATTAATAAATTGGTGGGTTTGCGTAGACGAGTAGAAGAACTGCCTATTCTCTTTGAGTTAGCGGTCAGTGAGCCCGATGGAAATGCATTTGTCGACGCTGAACGGGAATTAGATGTGGTAAAAAAGTCAATCGGCGAGCTCGAAGTACAAACGCTTCTAAATGGAGAGTACGACGATCGTGATGCCCTAATTACAATCCGTTCGGAGGCTGGTGGAGTTGAAGCGGCCGATTGGGCGGAAATGATTATGCGCATGTATTTGCGTTATTGCGAACGACATAGTTTTCAAGTGGATGTGCTGGAAACTTCATTTGCCGAAGAGGCCGGAATTAAATCAACTACTTTTCGGGTTACTGCTCCATATGCCTATGGAACTTTATCGGTCGAGCAAGGGACGCATCGTTTGGTTCGAATTTCACCATTTGATAGTCAAAGCCGCCGCCATACTTCATTTGCTGGTGTAGAAGTAGTGCCCGTTGTAGAACAAAGTGATCATGTAGAAATTGATGAAAAAGAAGTTCGTGTCGATGTGTATCGTTCTTCAGGTCCAGGTGGCCAAGGAGTTAATACAACTGACTCCGCGGTGCGGCTAACACATATTCCAACGGGAATTGTTGTCTCATGTCAGAACGAGCGTTCGCAGATTCAAAATAAGGCGACTGCAATGGCAGTGCTTCAATCAAAGTTATTGGAACGCCGACGTCAGGAAGAGGTTGCAAAAATGAATGCACTCAAAGAGGATAACTCAGGATCATGGGGAAATCAGATGCGCTCATACGTATTGGCACCTTATCAAATGGTAAAAGACTTACGGACGAATTATGAAACAGGAAATACTTCTGCCGTATTGAACGGTGAGATTGATGAGTTTATTGAAGCGGGCATACGTTGGCGTCGCTCAAGTTAAAATTTAGGCATTTTTACGCAAACTCACATTTTTTTAGGTGCATCTGCGCGTTTTTTGAGCCAATTGAGCTTTTTCATCCATAAACTAAGACAGGCCGAATCGGATTCCCCGATATCCGAGTCGCAGAGTTAACGGGAGATTCGCATGATTCGTTTTGAGAAAGTTACCAAGATCTACCCGGGTCAAGATCGTCCTGCATTGGAGGCGGTCAATCTCGAAATTATGAAAGGTGAATTTGTTTTCCT
>JANLPM010000214.1:0-3334 GCA_031367265.1 Actinomycetes bacterium | reverse complement strand
CTCACTCTTGGCGTGAAAATCCGGAGCTAACATTTCGACGCCACAGCCAGGATTTAAGGCGTGAACTTGTCGGATTGTTTCGGCATATAACCAAGCGCCTTCATCGGGTAAATCATCTCGTGTAACTCCGGTAATAGTTGCATAAGCCAGGCCCATTGCTTTAACAGATTGTGCCACTTTCAACGGCTCGGTCCGATCGAGCGGATCGGGTTTGCCGGTGTCGATATTACAAAAATCGCAGCGACGGGTGCACTTATCGCCGCCAATTAAAAAAGTCGCCTCTTTATCTTCCCAACATTCAAAGATATTTGGACAAGCCGCTTCTTGGCAGACGGTGTGTAGGCCTTCACTCTTTACGAGTGAACGCAATCTGGTGTATTCAGGTCCCATATGTGCGCGAGTTTTAATCCATTCGGGTTTTTTTTCAATCGGAACTTGTGTATTGCGCGCTTCGATACGAATCATCTTGCGGCCCTCTGGCTGTAAGTTCATGCGCTCACACGTTTGAGCGCTTCAAATATATGTCGTTCAACGCTGGGTCCGACTTCCTCAACAGTTATTGCTCGCCCTAACTCTTTTTCCATTGATGTTACTTTCGCATCGAGGATTCCACATGGAATTATCTGTTCGAACGCGGTTAAATCAGGTGCAACGTTGAGCGCAAAACCATGCATCGTCACACCCTGAGCCACACGAATACCTATCGCAGCTATTTTTCGGTCGCCAGTTTCATCGCGAATCCAAACACCTGAGCGAGCTTTCACACACTGGGCATGAATTCCAAACTCTTCACAAACGGCGATCAAACCAGCTTCGATTTCGCGAACAAAGCCCACAAGTTCAGCTGGTTTAGCCAGGCGCACAATCGGATATCCCACTAATTGACCGGGACCATGCCAAGTGATTTTTCCGCCTCTATCTACGTCAATCACGGGGGTTCCATCCAGCGGACGCTCAGATACATCTGTACGCCGACCCGCGGTGTACACCGATGGATGTTGAAGCAATAGCAAGGTATTGGGACGTATTTTTTCTACCACTTCGCCATGAATTGTGCGTTGAACTTCCCAAGCCTTTTCATAATCAATCAGGCCATGACGCGCAAGTGCGATGTGAGATTGTAGGGGAGGAGTTTGAACAAGCACATCCATAGCCTAAAGGTAGGATTGCATCCTTACCAATCCGAAAGGGATTTAATCGTGGTTGCTACTGTCACAAAAAAGCGCCGACTTCCGTTCATCACCGCCCTCATTGTGATTTTCATCTGGTTTGGTGCGAGCGGGGTTTTTGGACCACTTTTTGGCTCATTATCGACGGTACAAAAAAATGATAACTCAGCATTCTTGCCCCAAAATGCCGAATCCACGCAGGCATCCAAAATCATCACGAAATTCTCAGCCGATCAGACACAGACAATTCCAACCTTAGTTCTCTACATTGGAGAGGTAGATGAAGCAAAACTGGCGGCACTTAACGCCCACTTAGCTGGCTTAGGCGCAATGTCTATCAAGGGTTCAGATGTAAGAATTGCAAAGTATTTAACACCTGGTCAGCCAATTTTTGCATTTCCATCGCACGATAAAAAAGCCTTACTCGTAAGTTTGCCCTTAACTTTTGACTCAGCACGCGATTTGTTGCCAAATAAAAAACCTGTACTTCCAGAGATTATTAAAACTCTGCGAGAAGATTCGGCGGCCTATGGTAAAACCCATGGTTTAAGCGCAAATGTTACAGGTGTAGGCGCACTTCTTGGCGATTTATTTGGCGCTTTCGGTGGAATTGATTCTTCATTATTACTCACAACTCTGGCTGTAGTTGCATTTATTTTAATTATTGTTTATCGCTCACCTGCACTTTGGATACTTCCATTGGTTTCGGCGGTAATCGCGCTCTCTACAGCAGGCGGAGTTGTTTACTTATTGGCCAAGGCAAGTGTGATTGATCTGAGTGGACAATCACAAGGAATTCTCTCAGTTTTAGTTCTGGGTGCAGCAACGGATTATGCACTACTACTTATTTCGCGATATCGGGAAGAGTTGCATCACTATGAACTGCGTTTTGATGCCATGAAAGCGGCTTATAAAGGAGTATTTGAACCGATTTTAGCCTCTGGTTCAACGGTGATAGTAAGTCTCTTGGTTCTTTTACTGAGCGAGCTTTCGAATAATCGCGGGCTTGGACCAATTGGCGCGATTGGAATTGCCGCATCCATGTTGACTATATTGACGCTACTTCCAGCGCTACTTGTGGCATTTGGACGATGGATTTTCTGGCCACGAATTCCTCGCTTCGACGATGTCAACTCACAATTAGAAGGTACCTGGGCAAAGATTGCCGCACGCGTTGAAAAGCGCCCGCGTAAACTGTGGATTGCAACCTCAATTCTTCTCGTTATTCTCTCCGGGTTCTCTACAACGCTTAATGCCAAAGGTTTATCGACGGCCGATGCATTCACAAAGAAGCAGGATTCAGTGCTTGGTCTTAGGCTACTTGGGGAACACTTTCCTGGCGGAGCTGGTCAACCCACTGAAGTTATCATTAAAGCGAGCCAAGTTGATGTCGTTAGTTCGGCTCTCATGAACCTTAAGGGCGTGGCCGCGGTCGAACCGACGCCCATCACACCGAAAATTCCCGGCCAACCCGCATCCGCAATTAAAATCTTAAATGGTCAGGTAATTTTGAATGCGACGCTATCGCTTAATCCCGATTCTAGGGCCGCGCGTGAATTAATTCCAAGAATTCGTGCCGCTGTCCACGCCGTGGATCCAACTATTTTAGTTGGTGGTTCAACTGCCGTTGCCTTTGATACCGATGTTGCCGCCGACCACGACAATAAAACTATTATTCCAATTGTTCTCATATTAATTACATTGATTCTTGGACTTTTGCTTCGCAGTGTCATCTCCGCAGTCCTATTGCTATCGACGGTAGTACTTTCTTATTTCGCAACTCTTGGCGCCTGTCAATTAGTTTTCCAACATATTTTTCACTTTAAGGGAGCTGACACTTCTTTCCCACTCTTTGCCTTTATTTTCCTCGTAGCCCTTGGAATTGATTACAACATTTTCTTGATGACTCGAGTACGTGAAGAGAGTTTAAAGCTCGGAACCAGAGCTGGAATAATCAAGGGATTAACGGTAACTGGCGGCGTCATAACATCGGCGGGAATTGTTCTGGCGGCAACTTTCGGAGTTCTTGGAATTTTGCCGCTAGTTTTTCTGGCCGAACTTGGCTTCGCCGTTGCCTTTGGAGTTTTGCTTGATACTTTAATTGTTCGCACGATTTTAGTTCCAGCTCTTTCCTATGACATTGGTAGCAAGATCTGGTGGCCCGC
>JANLPM010000196.1:0-1760 GCA_031367265.1 Actinomycetes bacterium | reverse complement strand
TACTGGCAGATCTAATAATGTAACGTCAACCCTTGCCCCCGCTACGAGTCCCATTGCATCGGGGCTGGGTAGTTGAGCGGTGACGCGAGATCCGTCGGGCAGTAAAATACCCATTCGGCAGGTTGCCCCAAGAAAGCTTGCCGAAAAGACCGTGGCGTTTCCTGATTTATTAGCAGCCACGTCAAGGCTTTCAGGCCGCACTAAGGCAATACCCATTCCCGAAGTGATAGATCCAGGAAGGGTCTTAACCACCCCACCGAGAACTTCAATCGTGCCTGCCGTTACTTTTCCTGCAATTGGGTTAGTGAGCCCTACAAATTCGGCAACGAAGGCGGTATTAGGGCGGTCGTAAAGTTCGGCAGGAGCGGCAATTTGTTCTAATTGGCCATTGCGCATTACCCCGACACGATCAGCGATGCTTAATGCCTCTTCTTGATCGTGAGTTACAAATAAGGTTGTTGTTCCCAGCTCCATTTGAATACGGCGAATCTCTTCACGCAATTGGGTTCGAACTTTGGCATCCAGGGCTGAAAGTGGTTCATCAAGAAGTAATACTTTTGGAGAAATCGCCAGTGCGCGGGCAAGCGCCACCCTCTGTTGTTGTCCGCCAGATAACTGGTAAGGGTAATGGTTTACGTGTGTGGACAATCCAACGAGTTCAAGGAGTTCGGAAGATCGCGCCTTGCGTTTGTCTCCCGCCGTCTTATGTGCACGCAGCTTTAAACCATATTCCACGTTTTCACGCGCCGTCATATGCGGGAACAATGAGTGAGCTTGAAACACCATTCCCATTCCACGTTTATTTGCGTTTTGAAAAGTCACATCCTTGCCATCTACAATCATTTGACCACGGTCGAGAACCTGTAAACCAGCTAAAGCCCGCAATGCCGTTGTTTTGCCACAGCCTGATGGACCGAGCAACGCTACTAGTTCACCTTCGGCGATATCAAGGTTTAAGCCATCAAGAGCTTTGACTTTGCCGAAGTACTTAGCAAGATCTACTAACTGTACATATGCTGGTGAACTCAACGAATGGGTCCTTATCTATTAGGCGATATCAACGTCAAGGACAGTACCTTGACGCTTTTTGGTAGGAATAATTAAGAGCAAGAAAATAACGAAGAGAAGCGAAGCAAGAGATACGGCGACTGCGACGCTTCCATTTGTACGGCCGATTTGCGCTATGACAACTTGGAAAGTCTTGAAGTTAAGGATATTTGAAATCGTGTACTCTCCCAAAACCAGTGCAATTGCGATAAACGAACCGTTCACAATCCCAGTCTTTATAGTTGGCATAATTATTCCAAAAATTACTCGAGAAATTGTTGCTCCTAAGGTTGTCGCCGCTTCGGCCAGCGTATGGATATCTACGGCATCTAACGCTGCAGACAGTGAGCGATACGTGTAGGGCAGAATCAACATTGAATAAACACCAGCTAACGTTATCGGTGACTCACTAAAGTTAATTGAACTCCAACGATAGAGCTGCGCGATACCGACCACACTAACGATAGCTGGAATTGCCAACGGTAACAGGCATAACAATTCAAATGGCCGGCGTAGAGCTGGGAGCTTAAGGTGAACCCAAATAGCTGTTGGCACAATTAGAAAGAGAATAAGCGCCATCACAATTGCGGCGGTAATTAATGAGCGAGTTACTGCAGGTAAAAGATCGGGTTGAGATGCAATCAGTTTCCAGGCGCGAAAGGTTCTACCCTTATCAGCTAATCCAAATGGTTTAGTAGAAAAATCAAACATCG
>JANLPM010000186.1:0-1951 GCA_031367265.1 Actinomycetes bacterium | reverse complement strand
TTTTGGCTGGCCTTTTTTTTATTCTGGCGAGTCACTTCCCAGAACCCAGATTTTTTTCTGGGCGGCGATATGTGTTGCATCGCTCCTAACAATTATGGAAATATCAAACTCGCGCCTTGATGCTAAATCAGTTGCCCTCCTTGGTGTACTGGCTGCAGTAATTGCGGCCTTGCGTCCTTTAGGTGCTGGCGCAGTTGGAATCGAACCTATGTGGTTCTTACTTATATTGAGCGCCCGCGTCTTTGGCCCATCTTTTGGCTTTCTTTTAGGGCTTATTTCAACTTTTGTCTCCGCTCTTTTAACAGGTGGAGTTGGACCGTGGCTGGGCTATCAAATATTTGCCGCTGCCTGGATTGGACTCATTGCTGGTTTGCTGCCGGGGCGTACTTCGCTTCGAGGAAAGCGAGAAATTACTATGCTCATGTTCTATGCGGTGATTGCCGCTGAACTCTTTGGAATACTCATGGACTTGCAGTTCTGGCCTTGGGCCTTGGGTGCTAATACGCAACTATCGTTTACTCCAGGTTTACCAATAGGTGAAAATATTTCTCACTTTTTCACTTTTCATTTTTTGAGCGCAATGGCATGGGATATTCCCCGAGCCATTTTTACTGCGGGTCTCATACTTATTGCCGGCGCGCCTGTGCTCACCGCTTTGCGCAGAACGTACGTGCGCGCAGCGTTCATAACGCCGATCGAATTTATCGAACGTGCGAAGGCATAAAGGGAAGTTTGATAACTTCCACCATTGAATCTCTACCTCTAACATCGATGAGCAAGTGATCACCAACCTTTACCGATGAAGCCACCAGGGCAAGACCAATTCCAACTTTTAATGATGGTGAAAAAGTCCCGCTAGTAACTTCTCCTATAGCCGCACCAGTTGAATCTTTAACCTGCATATGTGCTCGTGGAATACCGCGATCTAATGATTTGATAGCAACGCTTCGACGTTTTGGACCAGTGGTTTTTTCAGTTCGCAAAACCTGACTCCCAATGAAATCACCCTTGTCCCAACCGATAGCCCATGACGCACTTGCTTGCACGGGAGTTATCTCCAATGAAAGTTCGTGACCATGGAGTGGATAGCCCATTTCAGTGCGCAAGGTATCGCGCGCGCCTAGTCCGCAGATTAAGCCGCCAAGTGGTTCAATCGCAGCGACTAACGCATCCCATACCTTTGAGGCATCGGTTGATTTAGGTATCAGCTCATACCCGAGTTCACCGGTATATCCGGTACGGCATAAAATTACTTCGGCGCCGCCAATAACAACGTGTGAGAAGGCCATGTAATCGATGTGAGTATCGATGCCCAGCGATTGCATTACTTGAGGTGCAAGTGGTCCCTGTACTGCCAGAACTGCGAATTCATTATGCAGATTAATAATCTCGATTCCGTCAGATACATGTGATTTAAGGGTTTCCACGACGTCGGTGGTATTAGAGGCGTTCGGAACTAAAAAAAGCTTGTCGGATGCGTTGCGATAGACAATTAAATCATCGATGACACCACCCTGCTCCGTGCACAGCAAGGTGTACTGCGCGGAGCCATCCTCGATTCGGTTAAGATCATTTGTAAACATTGAGTTCAAGAACTCTAAAGCACCCGGACCAACCACTGAAACTTTACCCAAATGTGAGACGTCGAAGATTCCCACCCGCTCTCGAACTGCCAAATGTTCGGCTAGGACTCCGCCACCGGGATATTCGATGGGCATCAACCATCCGCCGAAATCGGCCATCTTTGCGTTGAGAATCACATGTTTTTCATTGAGTGGAGATGTCTTCATTGTGCAAACCTACCAATACATCTAATACTCTAAGACTCATGACCACACTAAAAGCTGCAAATAGCTTTCTTAAAGCTGAAATTCTCGTTCTCGGTTTAGCATCGCTTAACACCAAGGGCGGATTAGTAATTGAATCTGGTGATTTAGCTCTCGATACTAAA
>JANLPM010000173.1:0-2144 GCA_031367265.1 Actinomycetes bacterium | reverse complement strand
GATGTTCTTCCGAAGTCATTGGATCTCACACCATTTATCGTGGCAAGCGCTGAACTTGGTGAGAAATCTGTTCCGGCTTGGATGGAGGTCGTTGGTTCGCAGATGCGCATCATCATTCACGGCGTCCCTGCTCGTGCAGTAATCGACACACTTGTTGAAGAGCAGTTAATTGTTGAGCTTTATTCTAAGTAATCTCTAAAAACCGCTGGCTAACAAGCTGGCGGTATGCAGGCAGTACCCCTTGAAAAAGGAAAAGTGCGGAAATCAAATAGTGGATTTCCCTTTAAACGAAGAGGAGCATCAGTGCTAATTGCACAACGTCCCACCCTCAGTGAAGAAGTAATTTCTGATTCCCGCTCACGGTTCATCATTGAGCCGCTAGAGCCTGGCTTTGGATACACACTCGGCAACAGCATGCGCCGTACCTTGCTTTCATCTATTCCAGGTGCAGCAGTTACGAGCATTCGTGTAGCCGGTGCACTTCATGAGTTCACAACTCTAGAAGGCGTTAAAGAAGATCTCACCGATATCGTTTTGAACATCAAAAACTTGGTGCTCTCATCCGATAACGATGAACCAAGTGTGGTCTATATCCGCAAATCAGGTGCTGGTGCAGTAACGGGTGCAGATATTGCTGTGCCAACTGGCGTTGAGGTACATAATCCAGAGCTTCACTTAGCAACGCTTAACGGTAAGGGATCTCTTGAGATCGAACTAACCGTCGAGCGCGGCCGAGGCTACGTCACCGCAGTTCAAAATAAGCAGGCTGGCGCTGAAATCGGACGTATTCCAGTTGACTCAATTTATTCACCGGTTTTAAAGGTTACCTACAAAGTTGAAGCGACGCGTGTTGAACAGCGCACAGACTTTGATCGCCTGGTTGTAGATGTTGAAACCAAATCTTCACTTAAGCCACGTGATGCCGTTGCATCTGCTGGTCGAACATTAGTTGAACTCTTTGGCCTGGCCCGTGAACTTAATATGGATGCCGAAGGTATCGAGATGGGGCCATCCATTATGGATGCCGCCCTTGCCGCAGATATGGCGCTTCCAATTGAAGAGTTAGATCTGACTGTTCGCTCATACAACTGCTTGAAGCGCGAAGGCATTCACACAGTAGGAGAGTTGGTTAACCGCTCAGAGGCTGACTTGCTAGATATTCGTAACTTTGGATCCAAATCAATCGATGAGGTTAAGGCTAAGTTAGTCTCAATGGGGATGAACTTAAAAGATAGCCCAGTCGGATTTGATCCAACTCAGCACCAAAATTACAACGCATCATTAGACGATGAGTTCGTCGAAGCAGAGCAGGCTTAGGAGAAAAAGAAAATGCCAACACCAAGTAAAGGTCCTCGTCTGGGCTCAGGCCCATCTCACGAGCGATTACTCCTACGTACTCTTGCTGAGCAGTTGTTTGAACATGGCAAGATCACAACGACCGAAGCAAAGGCCAAGCGCCTGCGTCCATTGGCTGAAAAGTTAATAACTTTCGCTAAGAAAGGCGATTTACCTGCACGTCGCCAAGTCATGGCGCAGATTTCAAATAAGAGCGTTGTACACACACTCTTTACTGTTATCGGACCTCGCTTTGCATCGCGCAATGGTGGCTACACACGCATTACCAAGATCGGGCCACGCAAGGGCGATAACGCTCCAATGGCTGTAATCGAAGTTTTAACTGAGAAAGATAACTAAGCCTTAACACCTTAGAAAAATATTCTTATGTCGGAGCCCACTCTCTACCCAGAGAGTGGGTTTCTTCGTTTGCGCATCGATTTAGCTTACGACGGCACTAACTATTCTGGTTGGGCCAAGCAGCCACAGCAACGAACGATTCAAGAAGAGATTGAAAGTGCGCTCGTCACAATTACGCAAAGCCCCATCGAAACCATAGTTGCCGGCCGCACCGATGCCGGCGTGCATGCCAGCGGACAAGTTCTTCACGTTGATGTTCCTAAAACCTTTGAATTTGTTGATTTAGCTTTTAAATTAAACTGCATGCTTGATGAAGATATTCGAATTCTTAAAGTAACAGTCATGACTACTGGATTTCACGCCAGATTTTCTGCAACCAGAAGAAACTACACCTACAAAATCTTAGATGCTAATCAAATTCTCACCCCACTGCATCGCTTGGATGTTGC
>JANLPM010000123.1:0-10947 GCA_031367265.1 Actinomycetes bacterium | reverse complement strand
TAAGAGTGCGCGGGTGCTTAGCTCAGTGGTAGAGCGTCTCGTTTACACCGAGAATGTCGGGGGTTCGAAACCCTCAGCGCCCACACGAAGTGTGAAGGAGTTGATCATGAAAGCAAGCCCAAGTAATCAACTTCAGATTTTAAACACTGCTCAGTACGATCAAAGAACGACGGCTATCAACTACAAAGCCCAAATACTTTCCGAGCACGCACTTTTAGCTAGCGTTCTGATTAAGTCAGATAACACGCGTGACCTTAGAATTGCGGCACAGACCGAGCTCAGTGATGTTAAACGCGAACTTTTGCGTGCAGAGGCCGATGTCGAGCAGGTAGTTATGCGAATAACACGCGATGAAACGCGCCTTAATGGTGGTTCGGCATCGCCAAAAGAGTTAGAACAACTTCAGCATGAAGTTGGCACCCTCAATCTGCGTCGAGTAGAGCTTGAAGAAATCGAGCTTGAAGTTATGATGCGAATCGATGATATCAATTCCCGCATCGCCGAGCTCATTACCCAAGAGGCAGCATATGCCGCTGAGACTGCCGATCTTGAGATTCGCAAAGAGAATGCGCTCGCTGCATTTAATTCCGAACTTGAAACTATTGCAAAAGAGCGAAGCGAAACCCTTGTCGCTGTTTCACCTGAGTTAATCGCGCTCTATGAAAAAATTCGCGCCGCAAATAATGGAGCAGGAGCGGCCGCACTAATTGCGGGAACGTGCAATGGTTGCCATTTATCAATTAATGCCGTCGAGCTCAAGCGAATTGCAAATCTGGCAGAGGATGAACTCATCCGTTGCGAAGAGTGCCGCTGCATTTTGGTGCGCGGAGCCTAAATAAATGTCCCGCCGATTTCTTTTAACTGCCGATGGGGGTTCACGTGGTAACCCTGGAGCTGCTGGCTATGGGGCAGTTATAACTGAAAATGGGAGAATCGTTGCTGAGCTCTATGACTTTCTCGGTGTTGCAACTAATAATGTCGCAGAATATAGCGGGCTCGTTGCTGGACTTACGGCCATACATGCAATTGATCCAGAGGCAATTATTGATGTCAAGATGGATAGTAAATTAGTAGTTGAACAAATGTCGGGACGTTGGCAGATTAAACATGCAGATATGCGCTCACTTGCCCAGGATGCACGTGCCGCACATGCGCCTAACCTTGTCTCATATGAGTGGATTCCGCGGGATGAAAATTCACACGCTGATCGCTTAGCAAATAAGGCACTCGATCAAGAGGCGGGAAGTGGAGAGTTAATCTCAATTCAGAAAAATTATTTAACTGAACGCTTATTGTTACCGGAAATTGCCACAACCATATTTCTAATCCGCCATGGTGAGACACCTTTAACTCCGCAAAAGAAGTTTTCAGGTGATGGTCCTCTTAATCCAGAGTTAACAGAACAAGGATTAGTCCAAGCCGGATTCGTTGCCACGGCAGTTTCGAAACTCAATCCAGAAATAATAATTTCATCCCCACTTAAGCGAACTAGACAAACTGCCGATGCTCTATCTCTCGCCACTGGACTACCCGTGAATTACGATTCGGCCTGGCTAGAATGCTCTTTTGGAATCTGGGATGGAATGTCAATCGATGAAGTTAAAGCGAGATATCCTGCTGATTACCATTCGTGGATATCTTCTACTGCTTTCGCACCTCCGCAAGGTGAGTCTTATGACGAAGTTGCCGAGCGAATAGATGAGGCGTTAGAAGCAATCCTTGCAATGTACCCGGGGCAGCGTGTTGCCGTGGTAACCCACAATGGAACAATAAAAACCGCCGCCAAACTGGTAATTGGCGCGCAAAACGACTCCATTTTTCATATCGACGTCTCTCCCTGCTCTATCACCACGATTTCAATGTGGCCAAGTGATGGTCTGCGTGCCTTACGCAGCCTTAACGAACAGGCTCACTTACGATAAATCTTTGTTATATAAGGCAACTGGCATCGATAAATCTTGGCGAAAAATTGGAATTACTCTAGAATCGATACAACATCGAGCGCTCCGATGCTGATTGAGCAGGCGAGTTCGATTTCCATGTGCTGACCCTTGTTAGCGCAGATATAAAAAAGGATGGTTTATATGAAGGTTCTATCTCTAGGAAAGCGCAGCGTGGCAGTTCTTGCTGCCGTTGGCCTGGCAGTCGGTGGCACCATTGTCTCTGCTCACGCAGCGACAGCTCCTACCTACATTGATTGCTATTTATTTGCTGCAGGCGAGCCTGATCATATCGATCCCGCTCTTACCTCGACACTTGTTGGTGCAAACGTAGCCACAATGTTGTTTGATGGTCTCACAGACACAGATGCCGCGGGAAATCTCAACGGCGATGTTGCGTCGAAGTGGGTTACTAAAGACGGTGCTAAGACGTGGACCTTCACACTCAAGAAAGGTTTGAAGTTCTCTAACGGAGAAGCAGTCCTACCTTCTTCATTCGTGGCAGGCTGGAAGCGCGCATTTGCCGCTTCGATGGCCTCTGAAGTTGCTTACCACTCATACTTCATTGCAGGAATGGAAGATTACAACAATGGTAAAGCTCCATTCCCTTCTACTAGCGTCGTCGCAAATGACTTAGCTCTAACACTTTCCGTAAAAATGGTAAATCCAACTGCAGATTGGCCTTCAATTGTTGGGCACTCAGTGTTTTCACCAGTCCCAACATCAATGGCATCGGCTTCAGGTAAAGTTGAAGAAGATGGAACCAAGTTAGTTGGTAACGGACCATTTATGCTCGCATCGGCAATTACCAAGCGTGCAGGTGGCGAAGTTGTTCTCATACCAAATCCATTTTTTGCAGGTAAGACACCAACACTTTCAAAGATAACCTACAAGATTTCATCTGATACTAATGCTGCATACAATGCATTTGCTTCAGGTCAGTGCGATAACGGTCCAATTCCATCAGGCCGCTACACCGAGCTGCTTACTAAGTGGGGAACGAAGGGTGTAAAAACCACGCTTGGCACCGACTACTGGGGCTTTAACTGGGAAGATCCAATCGTTGGCGGAACAAAAAATAAGTATCTTCGCTCTGCAATTTCAAAGGCGATTGACCGCGATCAAATCTCAACTATTATCTACCAAGGAATCCGTAAGCCAGCCTCAGGACTTCTTCCACCAGGGTTACCTGGTTATAAAGGTGGACAAGGACTGACTTCAAGCCGTGATTTAGCAGGAGCCAAGGCTGATTTCAAAAAGTGGTTAGCCCTTGGAAATACGACACCTCCAGCGATTCGTCTTTCATACAATGATGGAGCCGGCTGGGATAAGGTCGCTTCAATTATCGTGGCCAACTTGAAGGATGTGGGAATTCCAGCGAAGTTAGATCCATTTCCAGCCGATGGAACGTATTTTTCTAAGATGCGATCTGGAAAAGGCCAAATGATTCGTGCTGGTTGGTTTGCCGATTATCCAATTGCCGATAACTTCTTGTTCCCACTTCTTGACTCAAAGTCAATTGATGGCGATAACTTAGAACGTTACAGCAGTGCGTCTTTCGATGCACTCATCGAATCAGCACGATCAACGACTAATAAGTCATTTGCACAAAGTCAGTACCGTCGTGCTGAGGTGCAAGCTTTGCGTAAAGACGTAGCAATAACCCAGACAGTTAACCGTGGAATTGCTTCAGTTCTTGCCGCAAGCACCACGTTCTACCCAATCACACCACTGGGTATGGTTGTTTATGATCAAATCATAAAGAACTAACCCTTTAAATCTAGAAATACAGTGTGAGGGGCTCTCGTAAGAGGGTCCCTCACACTGGTTTTAGCGCTTTGTTACTTTGAAACTCATTGGTTATGATTGCGAGAAATGTTTACTTACACAATAAAGCGCTTGCTTCAGAGTCTTGTCGTTGTTTGGGCCGCCGTAACCTTGATGTTTGCCCTCTTTTTTATTATTCCAGGTGATCCAATTTCATTAAAGAGTGGCGAGAAAGCTCTGCCACCCCAAATCCTGGCAAATATCAATGCAAAATACGGACTTGATCAACCTACCTATGTTCAATATTTTCGTTTTTGGAAAAATCTTTTAAAGGGTGATCTTGGATACTCATACAAGAATGACAAATCAGTTAACACGATCTTGCATGATGGTCTTTCAACGAGCGCCAGGCTTTTGTTTTGGGGAGCCCTACTTCAGCTTATTATTGCCCTAACAGTGGGACTGACGAGCGCAATTAAACGTGGCTCGCTAGGCGATCGAATTGGCACTGTTTTTTCAGTTGGTGTTCAAGGCATTCCAGTATTTGTTTCTGGCCTTTTAGCGCAATATCTTTTCGGTGTTCTACCCTTTCAGTTGCATTGGAACTGGATTAATTTCTTTAAACCCTGGCCCCAAAGTTGGACTTTAGGAGTTATTCCCACCGATAGTTGGAAGGGAGTTGTCCTGCCAGCTTTAGTCGTTGCTGTGGTAGATGCCGCCTTTATTGCGCGTATGTTGCGCTCTTCCTTGTTAGAAGTTTTGCGTGCCGACTATATTCGAACGGCCTTTGCCAAAGGGCTATCTGCCCGTCGCGTTTGGTTTCACCACGCACTTCGAAATGCTCTGATTCCAGTTGTAACAGTTTATGGAACCTCTCTTATAGCGATTTTTGGTGTGGCGGTGCAGACGGAGAAAGTCTTCTCACTTCCTGGGATGGGCTCGACTATTGCAGATTCAGCGTTAGCCCAAGATTCTCCAGTCGTGTTAGGTCTTGCGATCGTTGTCATTGCCTTTGGAGCCGTAGTTAATCTTGTGGTTGATTTAAGTTATGCGTTGATTGATCCTCGGATCAAAATAGATGCAAAGGTGGTCCACTAATGTCCGAGAATGAATTAGCCCCAGAATCACTTTCATATTGGCAAGATGTGCGCCAGCGTTTTTTCGCTAACAAGATTTCAATTCTTGGGTTAGTCATGCTAATTTTCTTGATTTTAGCTGGAGCAGTTGGCCCTTTCGTGAGTGGCTGGAAATATGATGCTTTAGGTCCCGATATTTTGAGTGCGCCATTTAGAAATGGTCACTGGCTCGGTACTGACGATTTAGGGCGAGATATTTTTACTCGGGTAACTTATGGTATTCGCCTGTCTTTGACGGTGGCGATTATCGTGACGATCATCTCGGTTTTCGTTGGGGTAACTCTAGGCGGACTCGCCGGATATTTTGGTGGATGGATTGACACTTTGATCAGTCGCTTCATCGATACGTGGCAGGTGATTCCCTTTGTACTTATTGGTTTTGCGATTATTACTGTATTTGGTTCCTCATTTTGGGTAATTGTTGCCGCCCTAGTCTTTACGGGTTGGTACTCCACCACGCGTCTTTTTCGTGCCTCGGTGATGCAAGTCAAATCACTAGAATATGTTGAAGCTGCGAGAGCAACGGGCGCGACCACTAAGCGAATTATTTTGCGACACATTGGTCCAAACGCAATTCCACCAATTATTGTTGTACTCGCATTTTCAGTTGCTGGTGCAATATTAAGTGAGTCAATTTACGCCTTCTTAGGTGTGGGCTTTCGTGAGCCAACTCCATCTCTTGGCGTGATGATCTCCGGATCTCGTAATTTTTTGACTGACAAACCCTTTGTATTTTTTATTCCTGGCTCAGTTTTGGTCCTGCTAACTCTGTCAATCGTGCTAATTGGTGATGGCTTACGTGATGCATTGGATCCAAAGTTGCGAGGTGTTAAGTGACCGAGCCCTTACTACACATTGATGATCTGCATGTGTATTTCAATACCTCTGATGGCGTAGTGCAAGCTATTAATGGTGCTTCATTGTCCTTAAATCCTGGAGAAATAGTTGGTCTAGTGGGTGAATCCGGTTCTGGTAAGTCAGTTACGGCGATGAGTATTTTAGGTTTAGTACCCAAACCGCCAGCAATTTACCCTAAGGGTCGAATTATGTGGAAGGGAATCGATCTCTTGTCCACGCCTGATCGCGAGCTACGTGAAATTCGTGGCGGTGAAATTTCAATGATCTTTCAAGATCCCATGACATCGTTAAATCCCGTGTACACGATTGGCCATCAAATCTCGGAAATGATTCGAGTCCATGAGCGAATCTCGGTTAGAGCGGCAAAGGCGCGATCAATTGAAATGCTGGATTTAGTAGGCATGCCTAATCCTGCTCAACGCATTGATGATTATCCGCATCAATTCTCCGGTGGAATGCGCCAGCGTGCAATGATTGCAATGGCACTATCTTGCTCACCTGAATTATTAATTGCCGATGAACCAACTACCGCACTCGATGTGACTATTCAGGCTCAGATTCTTGAAATTCTTGAAAAATCAGCGCGCGAATTAAATGTCGCAGTCTTACTTATTACGCATGACCTCGGCGTGGTTGCAGGCATCTGCGACCGAGTCGCCGTTATGTATGGTGGACGAATAGTTGAAGAGGCACCAGTAGATGATTTATTTGAACGCCCACTGATGCCATATACGTGGGGATTAATGCGATCAATTCCACAAATGGATCAAGTAAGTACTGAGCGCCTGTATACAATTCCCGGCTCGCCACCAGTAATGTCACGCCCGCCCAAGGGATGTGCTTTCTCACCTCGCTGCGAATTTGCAATAGAGAAGTGTCATACGCAAGTACCTGAGCTAATTGAATATGCAGCTAATCGAATGGTGCGTTGCCACCGCGTGAGCGAGCCAGATTTTATTGCGGTTCTTACATGAGCGAGCCGTTGCTGAAAGTAGTTAATCTAGAGAAGAAATTTCCAATCCAACGCGGGTTTTTGAAGCGTACTGTTGGGCAGATACGTGCCGTAGATGGCGTTTCATTTGAAATCGCACACGGTGAAACGCTGGGCTTAGTAGGCGAATCCGGTTGCGGTAAATCGACAACGGCGCGATTAATTTTACGCCTGCTTGATCCGACTTCCGGGGAGATTTATTTCAATGGAAAGGAGATTCATACACTCTCTCACCAGGAGATTCGAAAAGAGCGAAAAGATATGCAGATTGTCTTTCAAGATCCATACGCTTCTCTAAACCCCCGTATGACAATTCGACAAATTGTGGCTGAACCATTAATTGTTCATGGTCTTGCAAAGAATGACTCTGATCCTGCTGTGGATGAGATGATTGAACTGTGCGGACTTTCAAGTGAATTTGGGAATCGATACCCACATGAATTTTCAGGAGGGCAGCGCCAACGCGTCGGAATTGCTCGTGCGCTCATCACTCGTCCTAAATTAGTTGTCCTTGATGAACCCGTCTCGGCGCTAGATGTCTCAGTGCAAGCACAAATTCTTAATTTACTTGACGATTTACGGGAAAAATTTAATTTCAGCTATTTATTTGTTGCCCATGATTTATCAGTCGTATCGCACATTTCAGCCAGGGTGGCAGTAATGTATTTAGGCAAAATAGTAGAAATTGGAACGCGAGAAGAAATATTTAATACTCCCAGACATCCTTACACCAAGGCTTTAATTTCTGCCGTTCCGTTAGCCAATCCTAAGCAGGAAAGAATTCGAAAGACCACTAGAATTGTTTTAACTGGCGATGTTCCGAGCCCAGCAAATCCGCCGTCCGGTTGTCGTTTTCGAACTCGATGTTGGAAAGCGCAGGAGGTTTGCTCGACAACTGAACCTGCCCTCGTGCAGATTGGGAAGTCACAAGTTGCCTGTCATTTCCCTGAAAAATAAGCTATGAGAGTCTTATCGATAAATATTACTTCAAAAGTACTTGAAGGTGCATGGACTGGGAATATGGGAACCACGGGAATCGATAAAAGAAGTGTTATTGGCCCGGTAACTTTTGCCAATGATGAAGTTATGAACGATGTAATAGTCGATCGCCAACACCATGGCGGATATGACCAAGCGGTCTATGCCTACGCTCGAGAAGATGCCGATTGGTGGGAAAAACAACTAGGAATAATTATCGAAAATGGTCGCTTTGGCGAAAATTTAACGGTTCTTGGTTTTGATATCAACGAAGCTGTTATTGGCGAGCGTTGGCAGATTGGTAGTGTCGTATTGGAAGTTTCGCAACCCCGAATTCCATGTCGAACTTTTGCTGGATTTTGGCAACGACCAACTTTGATTAAAGAGTTTATGGCAGCGGGAAAGCCTGGCGTCTATTTACGTATTATTCAAGAGGGTGAAATAACCGCCGGCGATACGATTGAAATCATTGCAAAACCTACGCATGCAATTACAATTTCCGATTTATATGCTGCAAAAAATGGTGAGCGTTCTAAAGTAAAAGAGATAGCGGCGGTCAAAGAGCTTTCACCGTCATATCGACAGTGGGCTCAGAACTTAGCTATTTAGCTCTTTCGAAGCGCTTCCTATCCCGATAACCTTGATGTATGAGTACGTCTTCCAGAATTCTGCATGCCGCCACGGGTTCGCATTTAACCGCAAAAGGTTGGGCGCAAGAGGCTGCAATTCGCATGTTGCATAACAACTTAGATCCAGCTGTCGCTGAGCACCCAGAGAATCTAGTTGTTTATGGTGGAACTGGAAAAGCTGCCAGAAATTGGCCGGCCTTTGATGCGATAGTCAAAAGTTTAGGTAAGTTAAAAGATGATGAAACTCTCTTAGTTCAGTCGGGCAAACCAGTCGGCGTTTTTCAAACCCATGAATGGGCCCCGCGGGTATTAATCGCAAACTCAAATTTGGTGGGTGATTGGGCAACCTGGCCAGAGTTTCGGCGGTTGGAGCAGTTAGGTTTAACGATGTATGGGCAGATGACTGCCGGTTCATGGATTTATATTGGAACGCAAGGGATTTTGCAGGGAACGTATGAAACTTTTGCCGCAGTTGCACAGAAACGTTTCAGTGGGGATTTAAAAGGAGTTTTGACCCTCACTGGTGGTTGCGGCGGAATGGGCGGTGCTCAACCCTTAGCTGTAACGATGAATGGTGGGGTTTGCCTCATTATTGACGTTGACCGTACGCGTTTAGAAAAGCGCGTTGCTACTAGGTATTTAGATGAGATTGCCGACGGTGTTGATGATGCAGTGGAGCGCGTACTAAAAGCAAAGGCTTTGGGTGTGGCGCTTTCCGTTGGTTTAGTTGGCAATGCCGCCGAGCTGTTTCCGCTTTTATTATCAATGGATGTACCAATTGACATTGTTACTGATCAGACATCGGCCCATGATCCATTTTCATATATTCCAATCGGTGTAGATTTTCATCAGGCTGCGCAGATGGCCAAGGACTCTCCAGAAGATTTCACCAAGCGATCTCAAAGCTCGATGGCTAAGCACGTCGAAGCCATGGTTGGATTTATGGATAAAGGTGCCGAAGTATTTGACTACGGTAACTCGATTCGCGATGAGGCCAGACAGGGTGGATATACGCGCGCCTTTGCCTTTCCTGGATTTGTCCCAGCCTATATTCGCCCACTTTTTTGTGAGGGTAAAGGACCATTTCGCTGGGTGGCACTTTCAGGAGATCCAAAAGATATTTACCGCACCGACAAGGCAGTACTTGATTTATTTCCAGAAAATGAAACTCTGCATCGTTGGATAACTCTGGCTCAGGAAAAGGTAGCTTTTCAAGGTTTACCAGCGCGAATATGTTGGCTGGGCTACGGAGAACGCGATAAAGCGGGATTAGCTTTTAACGATTTAGTTGCCCGCGGAGAAGTTTCGGCACCGATTGTGATTGGCCGTGATCATTTAGATTGCGGCTCCGTCGCGTCTCCTTATCGTGAAACCGAAGCGATGATGGATGGGTCAGACGCGATCGCTGACTGGCCGTTATTAAATGCCATGGTCAATATCTCCTCGGGTGCCTCGTGGGTATCTATTCATCATGGCGGTGGTGTTGGCATGGGGCGCTCCATTCACGCCGGCCAAGTATCAGTTGCCGATGGAACGAAATTAGCGGCGCAGAAATTAGCTCGCGTACTAACAAATGATCCTGGAATGGGTGTGATTCGCCATGCGGATGCGGGTTATGGGAGTGCGATAGATACGGCGAGAGAGCGACATGTTCACGTGCCAATGTTGGATACCGAGTAAGCCATGACAAGCACATTAATGACACATATTGGTCAACTAGTTACCAATGATCCCAGCCATGATGGCACAAAATTAGGGCTCATTAAAGATGCCGCCTTATTAATAGAAGATGGTGTGATTGCTTGGGCTGGGGCAAATACCGATGCACCTACTCATCACATTAAAAAAACTATCGATTGTGAAGGCAGATGTGTACTTCCTGGTTATGTTGATAGCCATACGCATCTAATTTTCGCAGGAGATAGAAGCAACGAATTTCGCGCTCGCATGCTTGGGGAGAGCTACAGCGCGGGTGGAATTGCATCAACGGTTGAAAAAACTCGCAATGCAAGTGATGCACTCCTTCTTACACATGCGCAGTTTCTCGTCGATGAAGCAGCTGCAAGTGGCACAACAACGCTGGAAATTAAATCTGGTTATGGACTCAATGTTCATGATGAGCGCAGGTCGCTTGAAATCGCCCGCCAAATCACTGATGAGACAACGTATCTTGGTGCACATGTAGTTCCATTTGAATACAAAGATTCGCCAACAGATTACGTCGATCTAGTCTGTGGAGAAATGTTAGATGCGGTTTTGCCATATGCAAAATGGATTGATGTTTTTTGCGACAAAGGAGCGTTCGCACCAGATGATGCCCGCCGAATTTTAATGGCCGGAATTGCCAAAGGTTTATTTCCGCGAATTCATGCCAATCAACTAGAAGAGGGCCAAGGGGTTTTATTAGGCGTTGAATTAGATGCTGCATCCGTCGATCACGTTTCGCATTTGAGCGAGCGCGATATCGAAGCGCTCTCAACATCTAAAACTGTGGCCACTTTGTTACCAGGCGCCGAATTTTCGACGAGATCGCCATACCCAGATGTCCGCCCGTTATTGGAGGCCAGCATCACGGTGGCGCTGGCATCGGACTGTAACCCTGGCAGCTCCTACACAACCAATATGGCATTCATTATTGCAATGGCAGT
>JANLPM010000120.1:0-1937 GCA_031367265.1 Actinomycetes bacterium | reverse complement strand
GCACCTAAATGGTGCTCAGTTGATCTACGCGATGGTAATCAAGCTCTCATTGATCCGATGGATACCCCACGTAAATTGGCGCTCTTTAAACTTTTAGTTGAGATGGGTTATAAAGAGATTGAAGTAGGTTTTCCGAGTGCATCTCAGACTGACTTCGACTTTGTTCGCAAGATTATCGATGAAGGTTTGATTCCTGATGGTGTAATAATTCAGGTACTAACTCAAGCGCGCGAACCTTTAATTCGCCGAACCTTTGAATCAATAAGGGGAGCTAAGCAGGCCATAGTGCATTTATATAACTCCACATCTACTTTGCAACGTCGAGTGGTTTTTGGTTTAGATAAAGATGGAGTTAAAAAGATAGCTACGGATGCGGCGCAGATTTGCCTCGATTTAGTATCGAGTGTTCCGGAGACCAAAGTCTCCTTTGAATATTCTCCTGAGTCATACACTGGGACCGAGCTGGAGTTCGCGGTGGAAGTATGCAATGCAGTTAATGCAATATGGAAGCCAACGCCTGAGTGGAAAACGATTATGAACCTTCCTGCCACCGTTGAAATGGCAACACCTAACGTATATGCCGATTCAATAGAGTGGATGTGCCGGAATTTGGAGAATCGTGAAAGCGTGATTGTCTCGCTTCACCCACACAATGATCGGGGCACCGGAGTGGCGGCGGCGGAGTTAGGATATCTAGCAGGTGCCGACCGAATTGAGGGAACACTCTTTGGTAACGGTGAGCGAACTGGCAACGTCTGCCTCGTGACCTTGGGAATTAACTTAGTAACCCATGGAATTGACCCACATATTGATTTCTCGGACATAGAAATGGTGCGCCGCATCGCCGAATACGCCAACCAATTGCGCGTTCCTGAGCGACACCCGTATGGTGGTGACTTGGTATTTACTGCTTTCTCTGGATCTCACCAAGATGCAATCAAGAAAGGTTTCGAACACATGGAAATGGATGCAGACGATGCAAACAAAGATGTTCGCGACCAAAAGTGGGCTGTACCTTATTTACCGATTGACCCACTTGATATTGGACGAAGTTACGAAGCGGTAATTCGAGTAAATTCTCAATCCGGTAAAGGCGGAGTTGCTTACTTATTAAAAAGTGAACACCATTTAGATTTACCACGCCGCCTCCAGATAGAATTTTCAAAGATTGTTCAAGCTAAGACCGATGCCCAAGGTGGAGAAATTAGCGCCGATGAATTGTGGTCGATTTTTGAAGATGAGTACCTTCCAACACAAAACGCGCCATGGGGCCGCTTTCGACTCAAAGGGCTGAGTCAAACTTCAATCCTTGGTGAGGATGTTCATTTAAGCGTTTCCATTTCCGACCGCGGCGAAATCCACGAACTAACGGGACAAGGAAATGGACCCATCGCGGCATTTTCTAATATTTTGCAGAGCCACGGTGTCGATGTTTTCGTTTTGGATTATTTTGAGCACGCGCTTTCGGCTGGTGGTGATGCTTCAGCTGCGGCCTATCTTGAATGCACAATTGACGGAAGTGTGTTTTGGGGAGTTGGCATTGATCCAAATACTACGACTGCATCGCTCAAGGCCGTTGTCTCTGCCATTAACCGAGCGATTCGCTGACGCTAATTCCTCACTGTGTGGCACTACCTTTACCAGTATGAGTTTATATAGGGATGAAGCCATTGTGCTGCGCACCCAGAAACTCGGCGAAGCCGACCGCATAATTACTTTGTTGACGCGTGATCATGGTCGTGTCCGTGGAGTGGCAAAGGGAGTGCGGCGAACTCTTTCAAAGTTTGGTGCGCGCCTTGAACCGGGTAGCCATATTGATATTCAACTTTATGCTGGTAAAACCTTTGACACAGTTACTCAAGTTGAAGCGATAATGAATTATGGCGAAGCTCTCACCGAGGATTATCAGCGCTGGACCGTGGCTGCTGCGATTTTAG
>JANLPM010000096.1:0-3688 GCA_031367265.1 Actinomycetes bacterium | reverse complement strand
TTTACTTAAACCAATATCAGATTGCCTATGAATTATCTGTCTAGAAAGATTAGTTTCATCTACTGAATCGAACTCTACAATTCCCAGAGTTCCCACTCCCGCGGCGGCGAGGTACATTAAAATTGGAGAACCAAGACCTCCGGCACCGACGCAAACAACTTTTGCGTTTTTAAGTCGTGCTTGTCCATCGAGCCCAAACTCTGGCAGTAGCACATGACGGCTATACCGACGCGCTTCATCAACGGTAAGCGCACTACCGTGATGCACTAAGGGTGGGATTTTCATGGAGCCCCGATTCTGCCTTAATTGTGGTGGCCTTTCTACTTATGAGAGCGCAGTATTAGCCCAAAACTCCATTACCCCTCTACGATTGCGTAAATGAGCACCACAGATGCAGCAAATAAGGCGCGTTTACCTCGAGACGAGCGACGAGCGCTCCTTCTCTCAGCGGCTTTAGAAGTTTTCACTGTTGCTGGCTACCACTCGGCGGCGATGGATGAGATTGCCGATAGAGCAAGCGTTAGCAAACCCGTTTTATACCAGCATTTTCCCTCAAAACTCGAACTCTATTTAGCGGTACTAGATTTACATATTGATTCTTTAGTTTTTGAAATTCAGAAAGCGATTGCATCAACTCCTGATAATGCAAACCGTGTGCATGCGACCGTGGAAGCTTATTTTGCTTTTATCGAAAAAGAGGGCGAAGCATTTAGATTACTATTTGAAAGTGATATGAGCGTTGAACCTTCGGTGCGCGAGAGACTCAATCGAATGACTTATGACTGTGCTGCCGCGGCGAGCGCAGTTATTTCTATCGACACGGGACTTCCAAAGGAGGCATCGATGTTGCTCGGCGTAGGAATGGTTGGATATGCCCAAGTCACAGCACGCCATTGGTTAGACCGGGATAGTACGTTAACTCGCGAACAGGCTGTTGAGCTGGTGAGCAACATGCTATGGAGAGGCATCTCTGGTTTCCCACGCAATTAAAGGCCGATAGGATTAACCATATGAGCGTTAAGAAAAATGAAGTCGCAGTAAAATCTGAAGTACGAATCGCCGTTACCCGCGTTACGAGTGATCTTATTTTCGAAAGTTCAATGAGTGCGAGTGAAATTAAGAGCGCCGTCACCGAAGCCTTGACGTCAGGTAAGCCACTTACTTTGAGTGATACCCGTGGACATGAGATTATCGTCCCTGCTGACAAGATTGGTTTCGTCGAAGTCGGCGAATCTGCCTCTCGCCGCGTTGGCTTCGGCGCGGCATAACGTGTCACTGACTTTCGCCGAGCTTGCACTACGAAAAGAAACAATCGAGGCCTTACATGCACATGGTTTTATAACTCCATTTGCTATTCAAGAGATGGTTTTACCCATTGCCCTTGCCGACGGGGACGTCATCGGCCAAGCCAAAACCGGCACTGGAAAGACTCTCGCCTTTGGAATCCCCGTTATCGAACGGGTTGTAGCTCCAAATGATCTCGAATGGGCCGATTTTGAAAGCAAAGGTCTGCCCCAAGTTTTAATTGTCGTCCCAACGCGTGAGCTATGCGTGCAGGTCACCCGAGATATTGACGAGCTAGCGCGCAATCGCGGAATTCGAACTTTGGCCGTTTATGGCGGTCGAGCCTTTGAACCTCAAATAGATGCGCTACATGCCGGCATTGAAATCGTCGTTGGAACTCCTGGGCGGCTACTAGATCTTTCACGCCAGGGTCAGCTGAAATTAAAAGAGGTCTCCCGACTAATTCTAGACGAGGCAGATGAGATGTTAGACCTTGGCTTCTTACCCGATGTTGAAAAGATTTTAGCTAATACTCCAAATCGCACTCAAACAATGCTGTTTTCAGCAACAATGCCGGGCGACATCATCGCACTTGCTCGGCGTTTTATGAATCAACCCATTCATATTCGAACGCAAGATAGTGAAGATGAAGGTGCAGTTGTAAATCTAATCGAACAACACGTACTTCGCGCCCATGCAATGGATAAGATTGAAATGCTGGCGAGAATTTTGCAGGCCGAAGGTCGGGGTCCGACAATTGTCTTCTGTCGAACTAAGAGAACGTGTCAAAAGACTGCCGATGATCTCCTTGAACGTGGCTTTAGAGCCGACACCATCCATGGCGATCTTGGACAAGGTGCACGTGAAAAGGCGCTCGGTGATTTTAAAGCTGGAAAATCAAATGTCCTGGTAGCCACTGATGTTGCCGCACGCGGAATTGATATCGAAGGCATCACGCACGTTATTAACTTTCAATGCCCGGAAGACGAGAAAACTTACATTCACCGTATTGGTCGTACTGCGCGAGCTGGTGCAACTGGCATTGCCGTGACTTTTGTCGATTGGGACGAGTTAGCTCGGTGGAAAATGATTAATCAGAGCTTAGAACTGGGCTTGGCCGAACCTGAAGAGACTTATTCCTCATCGGCACATCTGTATGAAGTTCTCAATATTCCGACTGGCTCTACTGGGCGCATAGTTAAAGCAAAGCCAGTTGTGCGTGTTCAAGCTAAGCCAACAAATGCCACGCGCGCAACTGCGCGTAAAACCATGCCTCCAAAAATCAAAACTGAGCGAACACGCACACGCACAAAAAAATTCAAAGAAAGTTAAACTGCGACAAATACTCGAATCGCATCGACAAGCATCTGAACGGCGATAGCAGCTAGTAAAAGACCGGCAATTCGTGCGACTAAAGTAACGCCCGCCTCCTTAATTATTTTTAGTATCGTGGTTGAAGCCATTAATGCCGCAGCTATTGCAATATGTACTCCAACGACGGCAGCCACTAAACCTGCGATCTTGGGACCGGTATCGGCATTTTGAACAAAAATCATCGTTGCGACAATTGCACCAGGGCCTGCCAGTAATGGTGTCCCGAGTGGTACGAGTGCAATATTGGCATCAGAATTTTCATTCTTGCCTCCGCCAGTTCCACCAGTGAGCAAATCGAGTGAAATAAGAAGTAGTAAGAGCGCGCCGGCGGCTTGAAGCGCGGCCATTGAAATATTCAAATAGCTCAAAATAAAGCGGCCAAAAAGTGCAAATAAAGTAATCACTGAGAAAGAAACTGCCGCGGCCTTAATCGCTAAAATGCGTCGAACATGGGGTGCTTTATCGGCAACTAGAGCTAAAAATATTGGCGTCGCTCCAGGCGGGTCCATAATCACAAAAAGCGTAACAAAGGATTGGAGAGCAAAAGTAATTGCACTGACGTGAACCACGTTCATGCCTGAACCACCCTTCGCTTATCGGCCAAAGACTCCAACTTTTCCCATTGATCTGGTGCGGTTTGGAATTCACCCAATGAATTAACTTTACCGTTCCCGTGATAATCACTTGCACCAGTTACCAGCAAATTCAACTCTTTGGCAATTGCGCGCAGCATCGCTCGTTCGGAGGAGTTTTGGTCACGGTGATCAACTTCAATGCCATGTAACCCCGCTTCAACTAGCTCCTCAAAGTCCGTTGAATTAACGATCTGTCCACGCATTGACGCAAAAGGATGGGCGATTACTGCCACTCCCCCTGCTTGCGTAATCACTCGAATCGCCTCTACTGGAGTTGGGGCTGCATGTGAGACATAAAAAGCCGAATCATTATTGAGCATTCCTTGAAAAGCTTCATCCCGGGATTTTATAATTCCTTTATTGACCAAAGCATCGGCAAGATGTGGGCGACCTAG
>JANLPM010000078.1:0-1770 GCA_031367265.1 Actinomycetes bacterium | reverse complement strand
TGCCGCAGATTTATTAACGCGCGGAGATAAAAAACGAAGCACGAGTGAAGTTGGAGATGCGCTGGTTGCAGCGCTATAAAACTATGAAGACAACGATTAATCCACACATGAAAGATGAAGCGACCCGAACTGCCCAAATTGCTGAAGGCGGTTTTGGTAGGCACTATACCGATCACATGATCACCTGTAACTGGAGTGAGAAAGATGGATGGGAGGAGCCCGAACTCGTTCCTTACGGTCCCATTACTTTGGATCCTGCCACTGCAGTCTTTCACTACGCCCAAGAAATCTTCGAAGGTATGAAGGCTTATCGCCAACCCGATGGTGGTGTATCACTCTTTCGCCCTGAGGCAAATGCCAAACGCTTTGCAAAATCGGCGGCACGATTAGCTCTGCCACAGATGTCAGTGGATTCATTTATCGAAACTTTAGAAACCCTTATCAAACAAGATTCCAAGTGGGTGCCATACAATATTGGAGAGTCTTTATATCTTCGCCCTTTCATGTTTGCCACCGAAGTTGGTTTAGGTGTTAGGCCTTCAAATAAAGCGATGTATATGCTGATTGCAACACCAGCTAGCGGTTATTTTTCCACCGACACGGCAGTCTCAGTCTGGATCTCAACTGAGTATGTTCGCGCAGCGCTGGGCGGAACCGGTGAGGCTAAGTGCGGCGGAAACTATGCCGCCTCATTAGTTGCACAAAAGGCTGCAGCTGCGCAGGGCTGTGATCAAGTTGTTTGGATCGATGCCGTTGAGCGCAAATGGATTGAAGAGATGGGCGGGATGAACCTTTACTTTGTAAAGGGCAAAGGTAACGATGCCAGGCTCGTAACTCCTAAACTGACCGGCACGCTACTACCCGGCATCACTCGCGATTCGATTTTAACTGTTGCCAATGATTTAGGGTATAAAAGTGAAGAGGCGATGATCAGTATCGATGATTGGCATTACGGTGTTGAATCAGGTGAAATTTCTGAAATTTTTGCTTGCGGGACTGCGGCCGTAATTACTCCGGTTGGATCTGCTAAGAGTGCAATGGGCACATGGATCACTGGAGACGGGGAACCTGGGCCGATTACTGGGCAAATTCGCGCCCATTTACTTGGAATTCAGCACGGCACGATCCAAGACATACATGGATGGATGCACCGGGTTATTTAAATGGCGATTGCTGATGGCTTTCATATCTATGACACAACGCTGCGCGATGGCGCACAGCAAGAGGGACTCACGCTTTCAGTACATGACAAGTTAACCATTGCCAGACATTTAGATGAGTTAGGCGTTGGTTGTATTGAAGGTGGATGGCCAGGGGCAAATCCCAAAGATACGGAATTCTTTGCCCGCGCAAAAAAGGAGCTTCATTTAAAAAACGCCACTTTTGTCGCCTTTGGTGCAACCCGTCGCCCCAATGTAAAGGCGGCCGATGACGTATTACTCGGTGCCCTTCGAGATTGTGGAGCACCCGTCGTTACGCTAGTTGCAAAGGCTTTTGATCGCCACGTTGATTTAGCTTTAAAAACTACGTTAGATGAAAATTTAGCGATGATTCGCGATTCAATTAAACATTTAATTCACGAGGGTCAGCGCGTCTTTTTAGATGCCGAACATTTCTTTGATGGCTATCGCAACAACCGCGCATATGCCCTTGAAGTTGTTCGCGTTGCCGCCGAATCTGGCGCAGATGTAATTGCACTTTGTGATACAAACGGTGGAATGTTACCCGATGAACTATCTCCAGTAGTTCACGAAGTCTTAGCGGCAAGCT
>JANLPM010000072.1:0-1817 GCA_031367265.1 Actinomycetes bacterium | reverse complement strand
GCAACCAACTAACGCGCTCCTAATCGATTGCAACTCTCCTATAGGTGCGGTGGAAATCTGAGATCCCGAGGTCATTTTGGGCACCGAACTCAGTAAGAGTTTTGTATAAGGGTGCGAAGGATTGTTAAAAACTTGCTCTGTTGGACCTATTTCGACAATACGTCCCAGATACATGACTGCAATTCGATCACTAACTTGGCGAACCACCGCGATGTTATGTGAGATAAAGAGCATAGTGAGTCCAAGATCGCGTTTGAGATCCATAAGTAGATTTACAACGGATGCTTGAACCGAAACATCAAGGGCTGAAACTACTTCATCGGCAATGAGAATTTTAGGTTCTAGCGCCAAAGCTCTTGCAATACCAATGCGCTGTCGCTGTCCTCCCGAGAACTGGCGTGGATAGGATTTGAGAGCATCATGAGGTAGGCCAACAAGTGTTAGTAAATTTTTCGACTTTTCTTCTACATTTTCCTTTGTCGCCAAGTTGTGGAAAAGTAATGCTTCGCGTAATACTTCCCCGACGGTCATGCGGGGATTAAGCGATGAGAATGGATCCTGAAAAACCATCTGAACTATACGCCGCTCTTCTAAGCTGCGATCTTGCCCCACTTGCTTTCCGTTTAATTCAATAGATCCGTTCGAAGCAGAGTAGAGCCCAACAAGAATGCGACCAAGAGTCGACTTTCCGCAACCTGATTCGCCAACAAGCCCAAGAGTTTCGCTTTTTTTTAGTTCAAGGTTAACGCCATCAATTGCCGGTACATTGAAAACTTCCTTATTTCTAAACCTATCAATGAGCGACTGACGTTTTGTAAAATGCTTAACGAGATTAGTAGCGGCAATCACTTCTTGGGCCATTACTTGACTCCACTCTTTGACTCAGATGCCGCCCACATGTCATGGTCTTTAGATTTATAACAAGCGCTTTCTGAGTGAGCGATTTTTAGCAACTCCGGTTCGGCGATTAAACAGTTAGCGTCGGCAGCAAAACAACGAGGGGCAAATGGACAACCAACCACTGGCTCCGTCAGATTCGGAGCCTCCCCGGAGATAGAGAAAAGTCGATGCACCGAAGCATCAGGGTCTGGCGCCGCCTTCAAAAGGGAGTATGTGTATGGATGAGTCGGATTATTGAAAGTAGAGTGGACAGTTCCAGACTCAACAAATCGCCCTGCATACATGACTTTTATTTCATCGCAAATTTCGTTTACTACAGCTAAATCGTGAGTGACAAACACAATTCCCAATCCAGAATTCTTTCTCAACTCAAGAAGCAGGCGCAGAACTTGTGCTTGGATTGTTACATCAAGTGCGGTGGTTGGCTCGTCACAGAATAAAATTTTTGGCGATCCCGACAGCGCGATTGCGATGGCAATCCTCTGGCGTAATCCTCCTGAGAGCTGATGAGGGTATAAATCAAAACGGGATTCTGCATCAGATATACCGACCTGCTCTATAAGTTTAAGTGCGGTCTGTCTAGACTGACTAGCGCTTTGACCTAATCGATATCGCGGAACTTCAGCAATTTGATTTCCAACGGTTATGACGGGATTAAGAGCAGCGATTGCATCTTGAAAAATCATTCCAGCTGTTTCTGAAAGTAAGGCTCGACGTGCCTTCTTTTCCAGCTGAGCAATATCCCGCCCAGCAACAAATATTTTGCCAGACGAAACATGGGCATTACTTGGTAACAAGCCTAAAACTGCTTTCAGGGTAATAGATTTCCCACTCCCCGATTCACCAACGATACCTATTGAATCTCCACTATGTATATCGAAGGAAACCCCTCGAATTGCTTGGAGCAGACCGCGATT
>JANLPM010000287.1:0-5861 GCA_031367265.1 Actinomycetes bacterium | reverse complement strand
TCTCCAATTAACACCTGGATCGGATAAATAATTCACGAAAGAATACCAAGACCCTGCAGATAATCTGTAGGGTCTTGGTATTTACCACGATATTTCTTTGGAGCCTTGCTTAGTTAAAATTTTATTTACCCTTGAAAAAGGTTGAGAGCCAAAGAAACCCCGATAGGCCGATAATGGACTTGGGTGCGGGGATGAAATGATTAAATCCTTTGAAAAAAATTGAGCTAGCTCCTGAGCGTAATTTCCCCAGAGAATTGCCGAGACTGATCTGCTCCCTAGTATTCTTGCAACCTCATCGGTGATAATCTGCCATCCAAAATCGGCATGTGCCAAAGGTTGCCCAACGCGAGTTGTCAAAATGCGATTGAGCAATAGAACTCCCTGATCTACCCAATGTGAAAGATCGCCATGTCTTGGTATCGCAAGGTGAGAATCAGCGGCCAACTCTTTAAAGATGTTTTTAAGCGATGGCGGAAACGGTGAGATGTTGGAGTTCACTGAGAAAGCTAAACCCTGCGCATAGCCTGGCCTGGCATATGGATCCTGACCAATAATAACCACACGAATCGTTGAAATCGGAACAGTTAAGGCGCGCATGATATTTTTGTAATCTGGGGCAATTTTTTCATTGACTAGTTTGGAATCGATCTCTGAAAAATTCCCCTTAAAGCCACTCAAAGCCATTTGCCACTCCATATGCATCTGCTCGAACAAACTCATCTTAAGTGCCTGCGCGGGCAAAGTAACGACCTGCCTCTGAACTCACTTCTATCCGGGTATCAAAGAGAGTTGAAATATGTTCAGATGTAATCACCTCATGAACTGGACCAGATAATGCAATGCTCCCATTTTTTAGAAGCAATGCGTGGGTTGTACCTACCGGAATCTCTTCGATGTGATGAGTTACCAGCACCGTCGCTGGTGCAGTGGGGTCAGATGAAAACTGCGCAAATCTGCGGAGCAAATCCTCACGTCCGCCAACATCCAATCCCCCGGCAGGTTCATCTAATAATAAGAGCTCGGGATCGGTCATGAGTGCCCGCGCAATTTGGACGCGTTTTCTCTCACCTTCACTTAACGTGCAATACAACCGATCGCCTAACTCTCGAACACCGAAAGTAGTCAAAAGGGCGATAGCGCGAGATTCATCCCAAAGATCATATGCTTCGTTCCACCGACCCAAGATTGCATATGCCGCGGTTAGCACCACATCCTTCACTTTTTCATCCTCTGGGATTAACTCTGCGATGATCGAGCCACACAAACCAATTCTCGTCCGCAATTCAAAGAGATCAACGCGACCCATCTCTTTATCTAGAATTGTGACCGTGCCCGTTGTCGGAAAAATTTGAGTTGCAAGGATTCGTAATAACGTCGACTTGCCAGCACCGTTCGGACCCAAAACCACCCATCGCTGGCCCGCATTAATCGTAAAATTTATTGGGCCAAGAATTGGTGTTCCACCGCGATGTACGCAGACTTCATTGACTTCTAAAACAGTTGCACTCGCCATAGAAGGAAAAGATACTGCGTAGTTGACACATCTGCGCCCAATATCGGTGATTCGCGCACGTGATTCGCGATAAACTGCGCATTATTATGGCAGTCACAACAAAACGCGAACAATTTACGGGCCTTATTTTACTCAGTGGAATCGATGCACCTGGAATTACGCAAGCCCTCTTTACAGCACTCTCCCCTTTTGCAGTCTCCATTCTAGATATTGAACAGGTCGTAATCAGCAATCGCCTTATCCTCACCGTGCTTATTGGTGTGAACCCCGCCCACCAAAAGGCAATCGAAATCGATTTAAAGGCATGTGAAACGGCCTTGGGGGTTGATATTGCGACTTTGTTTACAAGTAGTTCAGAGGCAAGCATCGCAAGTAAAAAAGGAGTTCTCCATGTCACGGTACTCAGCACACAACTGCGGCCGTTGGCGATTGCCGCTTTATCAGGCGCAATTGCCGAATCCGGGGCAAACATTGAGCGCATATCTAGAACCGCTTCGAATCCAGTAACGGCAATTGAGATAGTTGTCTCCGGTGCGAGCCAAGATGTTATCGGTTTAGCTCTCGCACCAATTGCTGCGTTGCACGGAGTTGATATTGCAGTTCAAGCAGGTGGACTGCTTCGCTTAGCTAAAAAATTGATTCAATTGGATGTCGATTCAACCCTAATTGAGCAGGAAGTAATTGAACTCTTGGCCGCCAAAGCCGGAGTTGATCAATACGTAAAGCAGATTACCGAATCGGCGATGCGTGGAGAACTCGATTTTGAGCAGTCCCTTCGAGCCCGAGTCAAATTCTTACAGGGATTGCCTGAATCGGTGATTGCTCAAGTTCAATCGGAAATTACCTTAACTCCTGGGGCGCGAACGTTGATACGCACATTACATCGCCTTGGTCACAGTGTGGCAGTTGTTTCAGGCGGCTTCATCGATGTTATCGAACCGCTTATCAACTCATTAGAAATCAAATACTGTAAAGCCAACAAATTGGAGATCATCGATGGTTTCTTAACTGGCAACATCATTGGCCCCGTTATTGATCGCGCCGGAAAGGCTGCGGCTTTACGCGAATTCGCCGCGCTTGAGAAAATAACAATGGCGCAAACAATAGCTATAGGCGATGGCGCAAATGATTTGGACATGATTGCAGCTGCTGGACTCGGTATTGCCTTCAACGCCAAACCAGCTGTAAGGGCCGCCGCCGACAGCTCACTTACTGCTCCTTACTTAGATTCAGTTCTCTATCTTCTAGGCATTGCGAGTGAGGATATTGATCCACACGATGTGGAATAGCTAAAGTCGGCAGGCGTGGATATCGGTAACTAAAATCCCTCGAGCGCCAAGTGCCCATAGTTCATCCATAACCCGATTGGTATCTTTACGCGGCACCATTGCTCTTACGGCTACCCAATCGATTTTTTGAAGTGGCGAGATTGTCGGTGACTCTAAACCAGGTGTTATCGCACACGCTAGCTCCACGCTAATTCTAGGAATGTCATAATCTAAAAGCACATATCGCCTGGCCGTAACAACGCCTTGCAATCGTCGAATCAAAATCTCAAGCTCTTCCCGTATCGCGAAACCTTTTCTTGTAATCAAAATGGCTTCACTCTTTAAAATTGGTTCGGCAAAAATCTTCAGCCCTGCTTGTCGCAAAGTACTTCCAGTACTCACTACGTCGGCAATCAAATCGGCAACACCTAAACGCACACTACTTTCTACCGCGCCGTCTAGATGTACCACGGTAGCTTCAATATTAAGATTAGTTAGGTATGCTAAAACTAAACCCGGATAAGCCGTGGCCACTCTTTTCCCACTGATATCGGATATCGACCACTCGCGATCGGCTGGAGCGGCAAATCTAAAAGTTGATCCACCGAAATTCAGCTCCAAAAGTTCATCGGCTAAAGCCCCTGAATCTATGAGCAAATCCCGTCCAGTTATTCCCGCTTCGAGTTCGCCGGAGCCAACATAGATAGCGATATCGCGGGGTCTGAGATAGTAAAACTCGACGGAATTCTCATTATCAATCAAAATTAAATCACGGCTATCACTTCGTTGCCGGTAGCCAGCTTCTTTTAGTATTTCAATTGAGGCATCCGCCAGTGAGCCTTTATTTGGAACGGCAATTCGCAACATGCAAAACTCGATTCGTTAGAGGTATCTGTAAATATCTTCAGGTTTTAAGCCACGCGCCAACATCATGGTCTGAATATGATAAATCAATTGGCTAATCTCCTCGGCTAAAGCCGCATCCGACTCATACTCTGCTGCTAGCCATACCTCTCCAGCCTCTTCCAATATCTTCTTGCCAATACTGTGCACCCCTGCATCTACAGCCGCTACCGTCCCCGACCCCGCTGGCCGAACTGCCAATTTTTCGACAAGCTCGTCCCAGAGGGCGTCAAAGGATTTCATAGCACTGACTTTACTAGGTTTGAATGCTTTCGCGTTGGTTATTGGCTTCGCGCTTTGAGATGCGCAGCCATGATGAAAATCCCCAGATAACAAATGGAAGATAAATTGCATACAAAGTACCTGTCGGGTAATAACCATTTTTAAATGCAAAGGGAACGCCGACGAAATCTACGGCCACCCAGACCAGCCAAAATTCAACGTACCCTCGACTCATTCCGAAAGTAGCTAACGCAGTTCCGGTAAAAATCCACGTATCAACTAAAAGCCACGTGCCACTTTCACCCAGAGCTTTGAAGATTTGCATTGAGAGAAGGTAGAAAATGACGATGATTGGGGCGAGAACTACTCTCTCCCTTGAAGTGGTCCATCTGGGAGAGACAGGTGGTTGCGATTTTCCATTGCCACGTTGATGGCCTGCCCAGCGAATCCAACCGTACACACTCACAATAATGAGTAAGAGGTTTCGACTGGCCTGTCCATAGAAATTAGCAGAGGGTTGATCAGCATAAGCAAAGACCGCACCAAGAAACACGGTGAATAGGAGAGCATCTCCTAGAATTCCGACGGGCCAAGCCGATACTTTTCTGCGTGCACCTAAAATTGCGCTTGTGAGACCGAGAGTTCCACCAACAATTTCCCGAATGGCAATTGACTTGCTGCCAAAGTTAATATTCGTTTCAAAAAACCACGTAATGATATTCACAGTTGATCCTTCCTAGGATGAAAAGCTCCAGGAAGCAACAGCTCAGCCACATACAAGGTGTATGCCGCTGAACGTTCCTTTATCCAGACTTTAACTGTCGGTTTTGGATTTACACCAAATCAACCGATCACTGGATGTGATCGGGTCGCGGACTTTACCGCCGGTTCGGAATTATCACCGACCCCCAGAACAACGTGGGGTTATTGTGCCACAGAGATAGCTAAATTGCGTAATGCAGTAACCATCGCACTGGGATCATCGGAGTTAAAGACTGCGCTTCCAGCGACAAAAGTATCGGCTCCTGCCTCAGCGGCTTCGGCAATCGTTTCTAGAGAAATTCCACCATCGACTTGAAGCCAGATGGGTCGATCACCAATGAGTGAGCGTGTCCTTCTAACTTTCTCCATCATGTGATGCATAAACTTTTGACCACCAAAACCCGGCTCTACCGTCATAATCAGAAACATATCAACGTCATCGACAAATTGTGCGTAATCATCTATGAATGTTCCCGGTTTAAGCGCAAGACCTGCACGCGCTCCGGCTTTTCGAATCGCTCTCACTGTTGATGCAATATTTTGGGTTGCTTCGACATGAATGGTCACACTCACACAACCCGCTTCGGCATAAGAGGGTGCAATAGCATCGACATCGGCCACCATGAGGTGAGCATCTACACCGATAGGACTCATCGCAATTATTTGCCTGGCGCGCTCAAAATCAAAAGTAAAGTTTGGAACGAAAATATTATCCATCACATCTAGGTGTAATAAATCCGAAGCGTGAGATATTCGAGATATTTCCATTTGCAATTCGGAAAAATTCGCATTTAAAATGCTTGGCGTAATTCGGATTTCACGCACCATATCTAAACTCTAACTTTTCTTTCTGAAAAGCGCTAGAAACATCGCATCAGTGCCATGGATGTGTGTCCATAGAGTCATTGCCCCATTTCGCGTAGCTCCTATTAGCCCTGCGGGCAGGTTCGATGATAGATCGATGAGTTCAAGTTCAGGATGAGTTTTAAGCGTATCGCTTACTTGAACGCTCGTTTCAGCCAAGTGAGGTGAGCACGTGGCATAAGCAAGTACTCCCCCAGGATTCAAAATACTGGCTGCAGAATGGATTAATTCCCGTTGAAGTTGCGTAAGCTCGCGTAAATCTTTTACTGTTCGTCGCCATCTAACTTCAGGCCGCCTTCGTAGTGCGCCAAGTCCGGTACATGGAGCGT
>JANLPM010000243.1:0-3182 GCA_031367265.1 Actinomycetes bacterium | reverse complement strand
AGGAAATGCATGAACCACATCGCACAAAAGAGATAACTGGATTTCTGCCCGGATAGCCAGGGTGGCTTCGGCGATCCACTCATCTGCTCGGGGTCCAATCGCAGATGCACCAACTAGCACTCCACGTAATGGGTCGGCAGTAAGTATCAGAAGGCCGCCAGGGCCTCCATCCGTGGCCAACCGAGATACTTCACTCAACTCTATTTTCGCGGTGATGAAACCCTGGGTGTTCTCGGCATCTGCATGCCTACCAACACTTGCAACTGGCGGGTCAGTAAAAATAGTGCGAGGTATTGCTGTGTAATTCGAGATTTGAATATTACCCATCAGGTTATTACTAACTATTCGGCCCTGGTAATTAGCAGTGTGCGTAAATGGTGCAACGCCGGTTACATCTCCCGCCGCCCAAATATGACTTTGTCCAACCACTCGACAGTGTTGGTCAACTTGCAACGCGCCTTTTTCATCTAGGACGATTCCCAATAAATCAAGTCCAATATCTGAGGTGTTTGGCCGACGCCCGGAAGCAATAATTACTCTTTCGACTAAGAGATTTGAACCATCTGATAGGTGTACCGATGTTTTTCTATCGGGCTTCAGCTCAACTTTCGTGACTTCTGTGTCTAGTAGTACAACTACGCCATCTTCTTTCAAAATTCGACTAAGCCTTAAAGCTGTTTCAGCATGCTCTGAACTCACCAACTGAGGACTAAATTGCACCAGTGTCGTCTCGGCACCAAAACGGGCAAACAGTTGTGCCAATTCGCAGCCAACCGGACCGCCTCCAATAATCAAAACAGAACTGGGACGATCTTGCGTTGAGAGTGCCTCATCACTGGTCCAAGCATTAATATTTTCCAAACCTTCAATTTTTGGAATAGTTGGTATTGAACCAGTAGAAATCACGAGATCAATCCACTGCAGTTCTTCATGATTAATGGAAATTGAATTCGGTCCAGTAATTACCCCGCCTCCGCGGTAAAGCTGCACGCCATCCTTAATCGCGGCTGCACTGGCCCCAGAATCATCACGAAATTCAACTACTCGGTCGCGTCGTGCAGCAGCCTCATGAAATGCTTTGATTTCGTTATCGAGCACGAGAGGCGTACTCGTGGCTCCAAAACTCACCGTCTTTTTGGCTAAAGCTCTTATCTGGGCGCTTCGTAGCATAGCTTTACTCGGCATACAGGATACGTAAGCGCACTCTCCACCAACTCGTAATTTTTCGATAAGCGCTACAGATTGACCAGCCCTAGAAAGCGATGTTGCAATCAATTCCCCAGCAGATCCTGCTCCCAAAACAACTACATCGAACTTCTTCATTTTTTGAACGTACTACAAAAAACGATACATGGCAATGAATTTACTCTGGGTTTATTTCTTGGTTCCTCCCTCGCTGCTCGGCTCAGCTTTTCACGAGGTACGTTTGTGAGCATGGGTAATTCTTGCTAAATTTACATCCCGAGAGAATCATCCATTTTAAATATGTAGCGTTTTGAATCTTTTTGTGCCGGCTTTGCAACTTATCTCTTGAGCAAAGTTCCTCTACGATGAAAGCATGAGTAAGTTAGCTGTGAGCAAGCGACAGCGCTTTTGGGAGCGCATGTGGGCTAGTTCAATATTGCTCTACACAATTGGGGCAACTTTCGTAGTATGGAAAACCTTAAAACAATATGGCGTAAATCCAGTCGCGTTCTTCTTTATTGACGCCGTGACTTCGTGGACGTATGGAATTGCAAGTGCTCGCTTGGTTATGCGCGTGATTGCGAAGGACTTTAAGGCCTCTCGAAAATGGGCTTTGGCGGCGGCGATTTCCTTTATGACTCCGCAGGTTTACATTTTGATGGCAGCGCATAATGCACCAAAAGATGTGTACCTAATCGTGATCGGAGTGATAACTCTATTTGCCATGTTTACGATTGTAAGTTTAATTCTGGAAATACGCCGTGGCAGGAAAACCTCGGAATCAAAGTGAAAGACCTATCGCTCCAAATTGCCTGAAACTGGCTATGAAAATAGAATTTGTCCATGTCCTTAGTCATTGAAATTGAAAATCCACTTAAGGATGACCTAACGAAAATACTTACGACACATTTGGAGTTCTGCAAATCAGTGACACCGGCGGAAAATGTCTACGCGCTGGAAGTTGAAAATTTAGTCTCAAACGATATAACGGTTTTTGGAGCTAGAGAAAATGGTCAATTGATAGGTGTCGGCGCGTTAAGGCAGTTAGATTCAGATCATGCAGAGCTAAAATCAATGCACACTCTAGAGGCTTTTCGTGGAGCGGGCGCTGGAAGCGCGATAGTCAGTCATATATTGGACTTTGCCAGGGCAAAAGGTATTTCTAGAGTCAGCCTAGAGACAGGAAATTTTGAAGAGTTTGCACCGGCAAGAAGTCTGTATTTAAGTTTTGGATTTAAGGAGTGTGAAGTGTTTGGAGAATATTTAGCAAGCCCAGTCAGTGTCTGTATGACAAAAAGTTTATAAGTCGATAGGTATGAAGAAAATTAGCAAGTTCCCGGGGCATATCTATTAATTCGAGAACAGAGCCCTGGGATTTTCCCCCTAGTTGAGCCAGAGGGCTCGCTCGTAGAAATTGGCTCTGGAATAGTTACAGTAACGGGAAGAATATTTGTCGTTGGTTTGGTTTTAGACGAGGAATCTGCTTGGCCACCGTGTTTGACACATGCATCACTCCTATTACTAGAGCTTCGGTAACCATCGGCACATCTCTGGCTAGCACTTGCTAAAGGTACAAATGTAACCGAAGTAAAAATCAACGTCGCTGTAATTGAGATTACGATCCGCTTCATAAAATCCTCCCCGAATTAGTCCAGATTCTACACCTAGCCAAAACCGCTAGTTTTTCCATTATCTACTTGAGTTTACCAACGTAATAGGCTGTCAAGGCGTAGAAACTATCTCTTTATATATCCTTTTGGACACACTGGCTTGATCGCCATAATTTTCTTCACAGTTTTGCCTTTAACACATTTAATGGTTTTACTCTTGGCGACTTGTTGTTCTAATTGATAAATCGAATAATCAAATTCGCCTAACTCTTCCTCAGCAAAACCTAAAACGGTATCTAAATCAGATGTCGGATTAGCAAGGCCTGTATCTATTATTGTTCGCATTCCTAAGAAGTCTTTAATCATCGATTTAATAGCTTTAGATGT
>JANLPM010000234.1:0-3265 GCA_031367265.1 Actinomycetes bacterium | reverse complement strand
TGGTTCGGAACTTCAATTTCACCAATTATTCGCGGAGGTCGTGGCTTGGTGTGTGCCCGGTTTGGTCGCGGACCTGTCAACATTAAACCGTGTGAAGACTCTGCCGCGGGAAGATAACCAGCGTCGCGTAAAATGCGTATCGCATCGGTGGCATCGCGCTCGCAAATTAAAACTTCAGGGGCGATGCGTCGTAACGACAAGACAGCTAATTTTTTGTCACTCATAATCTGAGCGATAAGCGAAGTGTCCTCACATCGAATAAAAGAGGAGGTATTTCCAACGCGTAATTTCCCATGTTTTTTTGCTACATCAGAAATTAAATAATCAAGGGGCTGGGGCATTGGTGTTTTCGACGTCTTAACCAGGAAAGTCCGAATCTCGTCTCCCGTTTTGCCGTGATCTAAGGCACGACGGATTGTCGACTCGCTAAATCGATACACCGTGGCACCGCCGCGGCTCTCAATTTCGGCCATTATCGCCAACTGTTGCGAAATTTCATGTTCCAGTGGGCCAGGAGCAATTGCAGTGTTGTCGCTTTGAATGAGAATATGGTCAACGGTCTTGGGAAGATCTTCATTTATCGGATTTAAATCTCCCGATTGCAAGAATTTAACGCCGTATGTAGAGATTGCTCCTTGCCCAGTTAATCCCAGCCATTCCGCTTCGCGCAGGCTCCATGTTGCTAACTCGTCCTGCAATGACGAGTTTCGGCGAACAGGTGCGCGCCAAAGTAGTAATTCGATAATGGAAGTTAGATTAGGTGCCACAGTTAAATTCTCGCCAAGAATCTTAAGGGTTAAGGCTCGTACTCGCGCGGCGTTGACGCGGTCCAGCTCTGGACCCAAAGCGGCAACGCTTTTAGTTTCAGCACGACCGACAAGACCACTCACACGAGAGGTGGTTAACCATGCAGATGCTAAGGCCTGCCAACGTTCGGCGGGAGTTTGCATTAGCCAAACATCGAATTTATTGCTCGGCATTATTCGATCCTGGGCATCGATGCTTATCAGTGAGGTTAAATTAGCAAGCTCTGTGATGAAGGCGGCACAAGGCTCCTCAACACCAAGATGCGTTGCAATAATTTTGAGATCACGTACACCTAAGCCCCCAGCTCGTAAAGCATCGGCCGGCTCCTCTGCCCAGAAATTGAGTAACTCCTCAACCCAGCGCAATATTGTGGAGATATTTGCAATTGCCGCCAGATTAATCTGATGTGCATCCCGCTTTGTGCCGGTTATTACTGGGGGATTGATTAAATTTTCTTTGTGGACCTTTCCGCCTCGCAGATATAAACCCACTTCTCGTGGCAAAATAACGGTGCGCTGATCTAGCGGGACTAAAAACTTGCGCTCAAGTAACCAGGCAACACCAGGACCAGGGTTTTTAATGTCGCCAACACTTCCGCGTGGAGGTCCCCAAACCAGGCGCTCAAGAATTTTCTTAGCATCAGCTGGAGCGGCATCTAACTCTGCAAGTTTAAGTTTGGCTAACGTTGCTGGACCCAAACCGGCCGGCTCATTTCCTAACACATCACGCAGTTGCGATGGAAGTCGCATGCCATCATCTGAAGGGTAGATAAGTCCTATCTCAATCAAATGGTCAAGCACCGTACTCGCGGCTTTGTCTGTTAGTGCGATGAGTGATTTTAAAGCGAAAGGTTCGTTAAGTGCGCACGCCGCTTCAAGTACTTGAAACTGCCATTGATTGAGGCTATCAATGGCACGGGCAAGGCTAGGCGCAGAGCATGCGCGAACGGCAAGGGCTCCAATGTCTGGCGGAACCGGAACCACTAAATCAGGCCGTGAAGTAAAGAGATTTAAGAATGCAGCATCGTCAATACTTCGCAAGTAGTCGGAGAAGGATCGCATTTCCATAACTTGCTAACATTACTGGGCTTTGGCACTAATTGTGTAATCAACTCCGCTTTCGACGCGGAGTCAGCCACGAAGCTAAGGCGGCAAGCCGAACCACAACCGGTGAAATTGCGCGCCCAATGAAGCGCGCTCTTCGAAAATCATGTATTGGCCAACCTTCGGCCATTGCACGAAGGGATAAAATTGCATCCGGGTTAATAGCCGAGGGATGACCAACGCATTGCAAGAGCGGTAAATCATTGTGGCTATCTGAGTATGCATAACTCTCTTCGAGATTTATGCCAGAGTTCAATGCTAACTCCGTGACGGCATTTACTTTCTCTTTTCCATGCAGCAGCGCCCCCAAGATGGCACCGGTGTACGCGCCATCTTTAATCTCAGCCCGACTTCCTAGAGCTCCGGTAAAACCTAAACGCTGTGCAATCAGCACTGCCATATCTTCCGGTGCCGCCGTAACTAACCATACCTCTTCATTATTAGCTAAATGTTTTTGTGCAATATCAATTGTGCCCTGCCATAGTGCTGGAGATACAAATTCATCGTAAATCTCCTGGGCTATAGCTTCGGTATCTTTGACACTGTGCCCCCCAATGAAGTCTGTTGCAGATTTTTGATAACGGGCAATTTCCTCCTTGTTTTCTTTTCCAGTTAAGCGAAATCTCAGATTTGCAAGAACAAATCGAGAGATATCCCGCTTCGAGAAGTAACCCCGCTGATACATACCCCGGCCAAGAAAATAGAGCGTTGAACCGCGAATTAGCGTGTTATCGACATCGAAAAAGGCTGCTCTTTTCGCCTTGAGTGCCATGCCAGTAGCCTAACGAACTTGACTCTTGAGAGACGCTTTATGCTTAGCCAATGAGTTCAACAGTCCATGTTATCCGTCACGGTGAAGTAGAAAACCCAGGGAAAATTCTTTACGGACGCCAGCCTGGGTGGCGGTTATCTGAGCGAGGACAAAAGATGGCGCAAGCGCTCGGTGATTGGTCTAAAACCATTGATCTCGGCGCACTTCATGTTTCTCCGCTTCAACGCGCGCAGGAGACTGCTGCAGCTATCGCAGCTGCACACAGTATTGATATTACGAGCGATGCACGTTTAATCGAAGCGTCAAATATATTTGAGGGCAAGGCTTTCGGTGTGGGCGATGGAGTGTTACGGCATCCCGCGGCATGGAGGCACTTATGGAATCCATGGCGCCCTTCATGGGGTGAGCCTTATGAAGAGCAGATAAATCGCATGCTTGCTGCGGTTTTTTCTGCACGCGATAGCGCACAAGGTAAAGATGCAATTTGTGTGTCGCACCAGCTCCCAATTTGGATTTTACGAAGCGCAATAGAGAGCCGACGGTTATTGCATGATCCGCGTAAACGCGATTGTTCGCTGGCATC
>JANLPM010000220.1:0-2077 GCA_031367265.1 Actinomycetes bacterium | reverse complement strand
CTCGTGTCCACGAAAGCTTTGACTTTGGTGTGCTGACCAGCGCCGCGAAAAAGTTTCCGACGGCTTTTTGGCACATGCGACAATGGCAAATATGCGCATTGTCGAGAAGTTCAGTCGTGCGAAACCTGATGGCCCCACATTGGCATCCGCCGGTGAAAATCTTTTCGGTCATTTGACAACTATCCTGCTTTGCGCGAAAATTTACTACGTCCTTCTATTAGAACAGCGGTTGTACAATTGAAATTAATCAAATCTTAGACCCGTCACCCTGGCGAAGGCCGGGGCTGGGCTTGCAACTTGGATAAAAACCCAATCTCGTCCTTCGACGGGATGACGATTGGCGGATGTCTGTGCAGTTAAGTGGGGTGTCACCGGAATCCCAAGACCCGTCACCCCGGCGAAGGCCTGGGCTAGGCTGGCTGATACAAGAAAGCACAATCGTGTTATGCCAAGGGGTGACGCTTTTTCAATACTTAACTAATTCGGCGAAGCCAAAGCTGAAAACAAACTCCTCAATTGAATATTTTGTTAATTAAATTGTGTTCTGAATACATTTGTTGAATCAGTTTTGGGATTGGCTGAAATGTTGAATAATATTTTAACCGGGCGCGGCATACTCGGCCTCGGCCTTTTAGCGCTCATGGCAGTTTTCTTTGTTAAGCACTACATCGACCGTGCTATGAACTATCAGCAGGTTGAGGGTAAGGTTAGTTCAACTCTCGTTGATTGTTATGTGGAGCGCGGAAAGGAATCTTTGTCGGATCCAAACACACATCAAATGGCTTACATGCCTTGCGACACCGCTCCAAAGGCAGCGGCTTCGGCAGGGTTTGGGGCAGATGATGTGAAGCGTCACATTAAGGTTCAGATTAGTTATGTATCTCCAGTAGATGGCGCGAGCCACAGCGCCGAATACAATCAATACAATACGAATGCCGTTTACAATGTCGGCGACAACTTTGCGGTCTACGCAAGTTTAAAAGATCCTAATAAATATTCGACCTGGTGAGAGTGATTTGAACTTACGACATTCGGGTGTTTTATCCGCAATGCATTGCGTGACCAAGCCAAAATTTTTGCGTTTGAAAGTTGGGCATCGGTAATTGCAGCCGCCATTCCCACCCCACGCCTCGACCGTCACCCCTGCGAAGGCAAGGGTCTAGCTTTTTTGGCTTTGTAAATTGGAGCGAAGCTAAATTCCTGCATTCGCATGGATGACGTTTGGAGAATGTATGAGAAATAAAGTTGGGTGTCACCGGAACCCGTGCTACAACTTCACTTCTTCGAAATACTCATCTGCGTCTGAATTCCAGTTGCCGCGACTGACTCTTAAATCTAACTCATCCAACAACAAATCGGTGGGACTGCTGACGCTTGCACGCATGTCACATTCAAATGGAAATGAATGATTTGCTGCGGCACCATCACCTTTTCGGAAATCTGAATTACTTCCCCAACGCAATTCCGCTTCAATGGTCCCTGCCACCAGATACCAAACATACTCTGAATCAATCTTAGTTACCCTAATATCATCTGCCCAAATCTCTTCAATTGAGTGGTGTGGTGCAAGGCTGTCGATCGTTTGCACTGTTTCCGCTAGGATGGCGTCGATTGCCTCTCTGTTGAGTTGTTCTTCAACTGCATTCAGCAGTCCTTCCCGCGTTGATCCAATCGCATCGAGTAGGCGATGCATGGCTTCTGCGCTCTTGGTTGCAAGATCGATTACATCGGCTTCATGAGTAATAATGGTATCTGGCTGCAAATGCGTTGCCTTGTTGAGTTCGTCATTGGCTACGATTACTTCCTTGAACCAGTCATCGAATACCAAGCCAAGTGTATCATGCAAATAAGAGTCGCTTATCCCTCCTTGAACTGCATATTTCATTCTTTGTCGCCTTGTTGGTCTTTCATCGCATGTTTCAACTTTGAACCATTGAGAAGCCTTCACGTTTTTATCTGGCGCGAAGTCGCGCAGACTATGACTTAACAACTCTCTAAACGCGGACGCAAAAAGATTACCGCGAATCGGATTGTCACTCCTAAGCAGAGTTTTGAAGGATAGCCAACGGATTGGAAA
>JANLPM010000171.1:0-4627 GCA_031367265.1 Actinomycetes bacterium | reverse complement strand
GGAAGTGAAACGTGAAAAACAATCCACTCTTTCATTCGCACTTCAATTGCTACTGGTAAAGCGCGCTCCCTTGCAAACTGCTGCGCGATTTCACCAATCTCAATAGCTTCGGCCAGTGTCAGAGAGGACAAGATTAAAGTGCTCGCCTCAAGGGCTAAACCTTCACTCGTAAAGCCACCCGTTTTTTCGACCACGGCACAATTGTGCCTTACTGTGCGTACATGATCACCATTCCAGAGACTGACCTCGTTGTTCACCCGTTATGCCTAGGCAGCAATATCTTTGGTTCTAACGCTGATGAGCTTCAATCGCATGCAGTCTTGGATGCCTATCGTGATCATGGTGGCAATTTCATCGATACTGCCGACGTGTATAGCCAGTGGGTGCAAGGTCACGTCGGCGGTGAATCTGAAACCATTATTGGTTCATGGATGAAGGTCCGGGCCAATCGCGCATCCATGGTCATTGCAACCAAGGTTTCAAAATTGACTCAGCGCCGAGGTTTATCAGCTAAAAATATTCTTGCCGCCTGTGAAGAGTCGCTCAATCGCTTACAAACAGATTACCTTGATCTTTACTATAGCCATGAGGATGATCCTGAAGTAACTATGGAGGAAACGCTTGGCGCGTATGGTCAACTTATCGCCCAAGGCAAAGTTCGCTACATTGCCGCTTCTAACTTTTCTCCCGAGCGGTTGCGCTTGGCAATGAAAATAAGTGAAGAGAATTATTTGCCCGCCTATTGTGCCGTACAGGATCTATATAACTTAGTTGACCGCACAACATATGAAACTGGAATGGCACAAACTGTTGCCGATTTTGGGATTTCAAATATTCCCTTTTACGGGTTAGCTAGAGGATTCTTAAGCGGAAAATATCGCCCTGGAATAACCGAGGTTGATTCCATGCGTGCCGCCGGTGCCCGCGAATATGCCACCGATAAAGGTTTCGCCGTTATTGCTGCAATGGATGCAATTTCGCAAGCCCACAACGGTGCGCCATTAGCTGCCATCGCTTTAGGATGGCTTCGCGCTCAACCCACCGTAAGCGTACCAATCGCATCGGCCCGCACTGTTGCACAACTCAATGAAATCATTCAATTAGTTGATTTAGCCTCCGATGAAATTCAGATTCTAAATAAAATTTCGGAGAAGTTTTAGGACAGGGCTCCGCCTAAGTAACTATTACCCTTGATGGCAAACTGAACTCCGAAATTGACCCAGTATTCGTTGAAAGGGTAACTCGAAGTCTGATTGTCGAGCCCAAGTCTGCCGAAATAATTGTGTACGTGGATGTCGTTGCTGCACTGATATCGGCCCACGTCAAACCGCTGTCCAGAGATTTTTGCCACTGATACACAAACCCTGATGTGGTGCTCGGCCAAGAACCAGTTGTACTTGTAATAATGGAACCCACAGTTGAAGTATCGAAAATAGTAGGGATTGCGGTCGCTTGAGGAGGCAAGAATCCCTGAATGCTTGCCGTCGTTACCGTTGATGCTCCAACAGCTGTTGCAGTGACACTTGCCCGGATCTGTAAATTCGCAAGATCAAAGGTTGGTGTGTAGGTCGCGCTTGTTGCCGAAGAAATATTAGTCCATGACGTTGCATTCGCTGAACTCTGCCACTGGTAGGTATATGTGATTGTTGCGCCACTTGACCAGGTTCCAATTGTTACGGTTTGGACGCTACCTATACGCAGACCTCCGGATCCCGAAGAGATAGTGGGCAAAGCCGTGTTGTAAGGTGAATCAACGAGTGATCTGGCGGAGGAATAAGCAATCCCTGCTCCAGCAGAGTTTGTATTAGTAACTTGAACCCGAACATACTTATTTGTGTCGCCGGCCAATAACAGATATGTGCTCGAACCTGCAGCTGCAATGTTTACCCACGTGGTACCACCTGACGCCAAGCTTTGCCATTGGTAAGTAAAGGTGCCCGTTGCGGACCATGTCCCCGTCGATGCACTCAAGGTTGTTCCTTGAATCCACGCACCAGTAACAAGAGGTGAAACTGAGTTCGTTGGAATACTCGCTGCGGTATTAGCAGGAACAACCGCCGTCGCAGATGTTGTCACGGTGGTTTGATAGGCAACGGCCGATCCTGACGTGTAATTTCCAAAGACTTGCGCACGTATATATAGACCTGCTTCAGCACTCGATAAAGTTCGTGATGCGCTAGTCGCCCCCGCGATTGCACTCCAGATAGATGAATCGCTACTAGTTTGCCATTGGTAAGTATTTGTAGTCGCGTTCAGCCAAGTTCCGGTAGATACAGTGAGTGTTCCGCCAACTTGGAGTGAACCAGAAATTGTCGGAAGTACCGTATTGCTAACAGCTAGCACTGTACCTCTGGAAGGGCTAGTAACGGAGAGAGATCCTTGAATCGTTGATGCGGTGACTGTAACTGTGATTACTTTTCCGATTTGTGCATCGCCAAGCGTAAAAGTCGGTGAAACCGCACCAGTAATTGCAGAACCAGCACTGAACCATTGGAAGCCCAAAGTTATTGCAAACGGAGAGGACCAAGTACCATCGGTAGCTTCCAGCGTTTGACCAACCACAAAGTTCCCGCGAACTACAGGGGCCACAGAGTTATAACCAACCATTGCAACAGTTGTTTGCGCTGCAAATACAGTTCCTGTGCCGTTGGTATTTGTTGCAGTAATTCTAATCCTCAATAATTGACCGACATCGACTGATGTAACAACATAATTCAAACTTGTAGCCCCAGAAATATCGTTCCATATTGGAGTCGTTAAATCGGCCGAACGCTGCCATTGATAGGTATAGGACGAAACCGCCGGGACCGAAGTCCAAACTCCGGCGGAGCTGGTAAGAGTTGCACCCACAATTGGGTTCAGAGCGTATGGAAGTGTAATAACTGGGTTGGTATTAATTGCTGGTTTATAAGAAGTATCAATTAAAGTTGAAACAGATATCTCTTTTAGGTCAGTAGTAACACTGACTCCTGCGCCGTTGAGATATGTAGCGCGAACACCAAGTCTATAAGTAACTCCTGGGGCCAGAGATGAAAATCCGTAAGACAAAGTGGTGGGCGCAATTGAGGATGCAATGACTAATCCATCTTTGAGAACTTCGTAAGTAACTGCGGCGGGAATTGAACTCCAGCCCAAAGTTATTGCCGTTGTGGTGATATTCGACGTTACTAATCCACTGAGTTCTGTCTTTAAAGTCGTAAATGTAGCCAAAACCGACTGTTTGGAAGAGTTATTGCCATGCACATTTATAACACCGACAGAATAACCAGTAAGTGGAGCTAAGCCAGTAAATTGTGTTGAAGTAATACTTCCATTAACAGTCTTTGTACTAACAGCCGTTAAACCTAAAGCATCATATAACGTGACCGTGTATGAGGTAGCTTTTGGATCGAGCGTCCAATTAGCGTTGGCAGCCACCGACGTTACCGCTGAAACTGTCGGTGCCGTAGGGTCTAATAAAACTTCTTTATCGGTTTTAACATTTAGTTTTTCAGAGGCCTCTGTAACGACGTCCGTGAATAACGCTTCCACCCAATAATCTGCCGCCACATCTGGTAAAAGGGATTTGACGGCGTAAGAAGTTGATCTTGAACTACCTAAAAAGACATCGTTCTTATAAACGTTATAGCTAGACGCACCCTCAACACCTATCCACTCAAGGAGAAAGGAGTTTGTGGTTATCTGGGAAGATTTCAGCGAAGTCGGTCCTGAAGTAAGTGTTGAAAATTCAAAAAACGGTGTCGGCTCGCCTTTATAGATACCTGAAATGGGTCGGACCGAGAACTTGCCGACTGTACCTGGCTTTAAACCGGTGAAGGTAAAACCCGGAACCTTAGTTCTTTTAGGAAGGTTATTATTAAAAGTGACGTCATATCCTGTAGCCCCAGGAGTTTCCTCCCATGCAATCTCAACCGAAGTGTGCGTCGTATTAACAATATTGACATTATTTACGGGATCTCCACTCGTGGTAAAGCCCATAGAGTTTGACCACGCACCTTTAGCTACTGCTTTAGATTTAACTCGGACAGTATATTTTGTGTATGGATCAAGGGTATTTGAAATGCTGGTTGTGGCAGAACGAAGTACTCGAGTAAAGGCAATCGGGAAAGTACTTGAGAATTCGATTTCAAAGTATCCGCCCACTGGTAACCTAGTTGAACTCCACGTGACGGTGGCCGTCTTTCCAACCACGTCGGCGCTCAATACTTTAATTTTGATTACTGGTTTTGCTTTGGCGACAATTGCTGGCTTTTTGACGACAGGTTTTGCCGCCTGCGCCACAGATATAGAATTCGTCAACAAAAGAGCAAGCGCAATGGCTTTGACCCAGTTGTTAAACTTCACCCCGAAATTATACTTTACAGGACAGTGCGTGTATCCCAATCTATCTGGAAACCTCTTTTTTTATTCGCTTTTTCCATAAGATTCCCTTAATTTCTAGTGTGAGATGTGTCGATATGGTAACGATTTCTTGAGAAACCTCAACTCCTGCTCAATAGATTAAATCTCTTAACCTCGTACCCGATTGGCTAAAACCACGGCCATCTGCAGCCAGGTTGAAATTTGAGCATCACTAAACGCCGTCTCACTAGCTTTCATAACATAGAGCCCTGTTAAAAACTCGCCA
>JANLPM010000162.1:0-6726 GCA_031367265.1 Actinomycetes bacterium | reverse complement strand
GTTCCACCTCCCCCAATTGAGAGTACTGATTTCGCATCCGGAAATACTTTTCTAGAAACTAAATCATCTAGATATTTCCACTCATGGATAATTGTCGGTGTTATTACAGGGTCAGATTCGTAGTCCCATGCATAATCGAGTTCAATTTTAACCTGTTCATTGTTAACGACCAAAGTATCTGTGCTGCCCAAATAATCGTAAATACCGTCTTTGAAGACGTACTTTCTGTCTAAATCTAAATTCAATTGATACTCCTCAAGTTAAGAATTGCATTCTAATGCTTGAAAATTCATCTTCCCAGTTATTAGGTATCTATCAACGGCGTTATCAACGCAGGCCGAACCGCGACCATAGCCCGTGTGGCCTTCACCTTTAAGGGTTATTAGCCGTGAGCCTTTGATGTAGCTGGTTAAGGCTTTCGCCCATGCATATGGAGTGGCTGGATCGTGAGTGGTGCCGATAATCAGAACTGGGGTTGCCGTATGTTGAATCTGCGCTGTGTTTTGATCGGTGGTTATTTGATTGCGATTAAGTGCGGAATTAAGTATGTTGCATGTGATGCCGCTATAGGCAACGTAAGGACCAAAGACCGGCGCAACAGTTGCAAATTTATTCGCAGCTTCACGGATCGCCTTGATGCTGCGATTATCGTGCCAATCCAAGCAGTCGATAATCACGTTAGCATCATTTTGATTATCACTATATGTACCATCGATTCTACGACCGTTGTATTGGTCGGCTAACTTTGCAAATGTTGTGCCATTACCTTGTTGCGCTTCAGTGATTGCCGTGCGCAGCATCGGCCAACCCGATTCATTGTTATACATGGCGGAGGCGGTCCCTGTTACAACTATTGCTTCAGTAATATTACGGGCCTTGCCAGTTGCAGTGGTTGACTTTACGGTTAGTGGCTGGGCGGCAACTTTATTAAACAGGTCGATAAAGAATTGTTGTGTTGCACCGGCTGGTAATGGACAGTTTTTCTGGAGCGGACAATCGGTAATGAAATGTGCGAGCGCTTGGTCAAAGGCAACTGCTTGGACTAGTGATTGTTCGTCGATAGAAATTGCAGGATTAATCGCGCCATCTAGCACAAAACGGCCAACGCTCTTGGGAAACTGTTGCGCAAATAAAGTACCTAAATATGTTCCATAAGAAAATCCCAGGTAATTTAACCGTGAATCCCCGAGGCCTTGTCGTAGGAGCTCCATATCGTGGGCAGCTTCAAAGGTGGAAAAGTGGTCGAGATGCGCGGTTTTGGCCAGGCACTTATCCACGAATTTTCGGGTATCGCGCAGCATTGCGCCGAATTCAGCGGCATTATCGGGCTTGGGGTCACTAGCTAAGACAACGTCCTGTTCAGCTGCGTTTAGGCAGGTTATGGGCGCGCTGGCGCCAATTCCACGCGGATCAAAGCCGACTATGTCATAGCGCTCAAGGATAGCGGGGCTCACGATGTATTCGGCGTTGAGGGCGTAGTTAATACCACTGACACCAGGTCCACCTGGATTAATGACGAGGGAACCGATTCGATTATGTTGATGGGGGTCGCGGTAGCGGATTACCGCGATATCAAAAGTACCAAGGCTTTGGTTGGTGTAATCAACTGGAACTTTTAAAACTGAACACTGAAAGTTAGTGTGACAGGTTTTCCACGCCAACTTAGAAAGATCGTTAGTTGTCGTTGGAAATGGCTTTACCGAAGGCGTCGCGCAGCCCGCAAGTGAAAAACTTGCCAGCGCGATAAATACTAAGAGTTTAGTTTTTAGAATCGTATGACCTGTCTGACCTTCAGCGAGCAAGGACGCACATGAGTGCTTCGACTGTTAGCAAGGGAGCGGCGTTGTGGCCTAAGTTTGTGCGCGCGGACATAATGGCATTGATTTTCGTTATGGTTGTATGCGCTTTGGTATTAGTGGCATAGGTTGTGATCTGATGTTCTAACTCTTTATTAATTAAAGAATCGGTGCGGCCGGCCTGCACCAGCATGACATCGCGATAAAAACCTGCGATATCTAGAAGTGCGGCATCCAAGCTGTCGCGCACCATCCGCGTACTACGAGTTTTTTGTTCTTTCTCTAACTCTTTAATCGCCTTACTACCACCAGTTGCCATACCGCGACCAGTTGCACCTTTGCCATAGGCCAGCGAGAGCTCATCAATCTCACGCTGATTTCTCGCTTCAGCCGCTTCATTTGCCTGCTCAGTTGCTAAATCTACGAGAGTTTGCGCCGCCGCAAATGCCGATGATATTCCTTTAAGCGTTACAGGGAGTTTCATAATCGTGGTGCGCAGGTTTCGCACTGATTCGTTATTAGCTAGATATCGAGCGCGACCAATGTGGCCCTGGCTCACGCGCGCGGCAAAATCAGCCATCTCTGGGCTTATTCCATCGCGGTTTTGCAGAACTTGGGCAACGGCCTGGGTTGATGGGGTGACAAGTTGCAGATGGCGGCAACGGCTGCGAATAGTTGGCAGAACATCATGCAGAGTTGGCGCGCACAATAACCACACCGTGCGATTTCCTGGCTCTTCAATCGCTTTTAGAAGCGCATTAGCTGCTGATTCAGTTAAGCGGTCTGCATCTTCCATAACGACTACGCGCCAACCGCCCATTGCGGGAGCCCATGCGACGCGAGCCAAGAGTTCACGGACCTCATCGATTTTTATGGAGAGGCCTTGGGTGCGAATTACTTCTACATCGGGGTGAGCACCACCTAGAACACTACGACAGGCGTTACAGATACCACAGCCTTGCTGCGGACAGACCAGGGCTTGGGCAAATGCGATTGCCGCCGATGAACGACCGGATCCAGGCGGGCCAGTAAAGAGCCAGGCGTGGACCATCGCATTATCTGTTCCTGGGATTTCACTTGTTTCATTACTTCGTGTTGCGGCGACGGTTTTGCGTAGCACGTCAACGATGTGCCCTTGTCCGACTAAACCGTCATAAACGCTAGCTATATTCATTTTTTACTACTCTTTTTCGTGCCTTCCTTAGTTTTCACATCAAGTTTTTTCGCGGGTGGTTTCTTAACGGCTCTATTTGCACCATCCATAACAACTCTTGTGCTTTTTCTGACAACTTTTGTTGCACTTGCAGTCGTCGCACTAACTGTGGTGCGAACTACTTTATTAACTGCGCGTATGGGCCGAAGCAACAAAGCGCCTTTATCTTCCCGGGCATTTCGTTTGAGTGCTGCGATTTCACTCACTCGACTAATAATTGCGGCGTGAATATCGGCAATAGATTGATTGCCATCGACAATGAAATATCGTTCTGGATCAAGCAGGGATAGCTGTATAAACTCTTGACGTACGCGTTCGTGAAAATCTAAGGGTTGGGATTCCAGCCGATCCTTGCTGTGTAAGCGAGCTAGGCCGATTTCTGCAGGCAGGTCAATGATAATTGTTAGCGTTGGATACAAAGATTCCGTCGCCCATCGCGAAATTCGCGCAACTTCTCCAGGCTCTAATACCCGACCTGCACCTTGATAAGCGATTGAAGAATCGAAGTAACGATCACTGATTACAACAGCGCCGGCGGCAAGGGCGGGGCGAATAACTGCAAAGACATGGTTGGCGCGATCGGCGGCGTATAACAAAGCTTCAGCCCGTGGACTTATATCCCCGGTTGAGTGCGAGAGTAAAATTTTTCGAATCTCAACACCTAAATCACTGCCACCTGGTTCGCGCGATGAGACGACGGTTTCACCTTCTTGCTCCAGCCAAGCCTTTAAAAGTTTAGCTTGGGTAGATTTTCCAATTCCTTCGCCGCCTTCAAAGACGATAAAAACTCCCTTTGTGGGTGCCCCGGTAATACTTCCTAATTCACCTTTGAGCGCATTTGCAATATCTGACCAGAGGGAAACATTCGGGCGGTCCTTCATTTGGTGATACGAGATTGCACCGATTAATGAGGCAAAAAGACCGGCGATAAAAATCGTTACCGAAGCGCCGTTATAACTCAGTTGCGTATTTTGGAATTTAAAAGTATGCCGACCAACGGCAGCGGCAATTAAAGGCGCAATAGCTAAAACACCAACTAAAACTACGCGAATCAGAGATTGAACGAAGGCAAAAGTGCGACCACGGACATCGTCGGCAACTTCCATACCTAACATCGTGAAACCTGTCACCCAAGAGATTCCGCTAAATGCTCCGAGGGCGGCAACGGTAAAGACGGCTAAAACTAAGTTTGGGATTGCCGCCAGACCAACTAAAAACAGGCCTGCGATAGTAAGAGATGCTCCAAATAAACGCCGTCGCGAAAATTGAGCGAAAAACTTAGGTCCAAAGGCAATTCCAGAGGCTAAACCCGTAAAAACCGCACCAAAGAGCACGCCGTAGGCGGCTTCACCACCACCTAAGTCACCGACAAATGTTCGAGCTAGACCGATTACTGCTCCAGCTGCAACAAAGGCTCCGACCATTCCAACAATTAAGCCACGAATAATTTTGGAACCACTAACTGATTTCCAACCTTCAACTAATGATTTCAAAATTCCTATCTCGGCCGTATGTTTTGCCGCTGCACCTTTTGGTATTTCGTGCAGATTAAAAATTGTAAAAGCGGCAAAAGCAAAGCTCGCCGCGTTAACGTAGAGCGCTACATCCACTGCCGAAGCGCTAAAAACTGGAATTATTGCAAAGAACGCGGAAGTAAATAGCGAAAGAATCGTAAATAGAACGGCAGCAATTGGCGCAGTACCGTAAGCAGCTAACAAAGAGACTTGATTTGCCGATTCTAATTTTTCTCGAGGTACAAGATTTGGGACCGAGGCCTCCTTTGCAGGTGACCAGAAAAGCGTTACACACTCGACCAAAATAGTTGCGGTGTATAACCAAAAATAATTATGGGCAATTGGAATTGAAATGTAGAGGCCGGTGCGTAAAACATCACATGTCACCATTAATTTACGGCGGTCAAAGCGATCGGCGATTACCCCTGCAATTGGACCTAAGAAAACCGCTGGTAATAATCGTGCAATAAAAACGCCAGCAATTGCATAGTTAGCAGTTGAGTAATTTCCACCAGATAACTGTTGGGCAAGGGCTGTTGTTGCAAGCAGTCCTAGCCAATCTCCGAGGGAGGAAAAGAGCATTGAGTTCCAAAGCTTTCGAAAAGGCCTGATTGCAAGTACGCCGCGGGTTTCGTCCTGCGCGGGAGCGGCAGGGTTTGGCAGCACACGAGACATGGCGAAAGTCTATAGGGCGCAGGAATCGGCTCATAGCCGTCACATAACGCTTATTTGCAGGGCTTTTCGGGGGTAGCACAATATGCATATTGTGCTACATTTAGCCATGACTACTGCAGCAAAGAAAGTAAAGAAGAGCGAATCTTCTAAGAAAAAGCCTGCCGCTACTACCATTGCAACGAGCGTTGGCGTGCGTGAACTCCGACAATCTGCATCGCAAATTCTTGACCAAGTAAAAAACGGAGTTGCATTTGAAATTACCGAACATGGTATTCCGGTTGCGCGCTTAGTCCCCATAACAAAGTCACTGTACGAAGAATATATTGCAGCAGGTTTAATTATCCCAGCCAGAAACCCAAACCATGTGTTTACTGTGCCAAAAGGCAAAATCTCAAAAGGTAAGCAGTTGTCCGAAATCCTTATTGAAGAGCGCCGATTGGCTAGATTTTGAGATGGTACATCGATAGTTCGGCAATCATTAAGTTAATTAGATTTGAAAGAGAATCTAAGGATCTTGTTACTTTGTTACCTGAAAGAGTTCTCTCTTCTAATCTCGCAAGAATTGAGGTTCTGCGAACTATTGCCGTTTTCTCAAGTGACCTACTTGAATCCGCGTACACTGTATTGGCAGAAATTGAGATGCTTGCCATTGATAGTGCGGTTTTGGCTGCGGCGGAGAGTTTTCCTCCCCTTATAACTTTGCGCACTTTGGATTCAATCCATTTAGCCAGCGCTCTAACTGTCAAGAATGAAATTGGAGGAATAATCACCTACGATAGAGAAATGATAAAAGCCGCAACTAAGCTGGGGTTCAAAATTCTATCCCCTGGGATGAAGTAGTTACTCGGCTTTCTTTGTTTTAGCTTTGCCAGTTGCGGATTTCTTTGCGCTCTGCTTTATGCCGCCTTTTTTAACCACATTCTTCGTAAGGGTTGGTGCGCTATCGCCCTTTTTCGCCGCACTCTTCTTTGCGGTGGATGCGGCTTTCTTGCGGCTTTTCTTAGGGGACGGGCCGTTTTCGGCCTCCCACGCGCGACGACCAGCAAGTAGTTCTAATCCGCGTTCTAATGTCATGCCCTCGGCAGTGTCTCCGCGGCGAAGCGTTGCGTTGGTTTCGCCATCGGTGACGTACATACCAAAGCGGCCATCTTTAATTATCAATGGTTTTTGCGTCGTTGGATCATTGCCGAGCTCTTTGACCGGTGGTTTTGCCACGCCCCGGCGGCGTTCTTTAGGTTTTGAATAAATTTCGATCGCTTCATCTAGTGTCAGGGAAAATAATTGATCTTCAGATGTAAGCGTGCGACTATCCACACCGGCCTTTAAGTAAGGACCGTAGCGACCATTTTGCACGGTGATGTTATCTCCAGCGGCATTAGTTCCAAGGGTGCGGGGCAGCGATAAGAGTTGAAGTGCCTCCTCGTACGTGACCGTATCCAGGGTCATTGTTGAAAGAAGTGAGGCAGTTTTAGCTTTTGGTGCATCGGCCTTTTTTCGTCGCTTCTTCCCGGTTGCCGTTAATTCAGGT
>JANLPM010000152.1:0-2208 GCA_031367265.1 Actinomycetes bacterium | reverse complement strand
CCCGGAAATGCAGCGAGAACAGTTACACCACTAAAGAGCATGTATGAGAGAACTACACCTCGTGTAGAAAAACCAATGTCATGTAAACGTAACAATAAAAGCACATCTGGAATATTTGTAAGTTGAATTAAGACGAGAATTGCGATGGCGCGCTTTAGCGTTAGAGGAAGTTTTGGATGCGGCTTCTTCACTGCCTTTACTCGTGCCGTTTTAACAAAATTTTCCTTAATGAGTAAAGTTAATAAACCCGATATAATTGCGGGAATTAACGCCCATCTGGCCACTGCTCGGATATCTCCGTCGAGCAGAGACAGACCTATGAGTGCTATTCCAGGCCCGATAACCGCGCCTATGTTGTCGCCGGTACGGTGGAAACCGAAGGCACGCCCTAGGTGCGCTTTATCGACTGAATCGGAGATTAGAGCATCTCGAGGTGCACTGCGCATGCCCTTACCGATTCGATCTGTTACCCGCCCTAAGAAAACAACCTGCCAACTTGTGGCAATTACAACGAGGGCTTTACCAACTCCAGCAAGGGAATAGCCTGAAATTACAAAAGGCTTACGACCTAATCGATCACTCGATTTTCCGCTGATTAATTTTGTAAAACCTGCAGCAGCTTCAGCGCAACCTTCGATGAGTCCAAGTGCCAGTGGAGCTGCCCCGATAACTCCGGTTAATAAAATAGGAAGCAGTGGATATAAGAGCTCGCTTGCCGCATCTTGGGCAAGAGATACGAGTGTTAAGAGGATTAAGTTTCGAGTTAACCAGGATTTTATCAATGTGGTATGTGCTGCATGGCCCAGTGATACATGGCGATTGCTCCCGCTGCTGATGCGTTCATGGAACGCGTTGAGCCATATTGGTTGATTTCATAAAGTACTTCACACACCGCAACCCCCGCTTCCGACATTCCAGCACCCTCTTGCCCAAATAAGAGTACACAACTCTCAGGCAGATGTGCGCTTTCCAACTTGTTTGCACCCGGAAGGTTATCGATACCAATAATTGGCAAGTCATTCTTCTTGCACCATGTCGCAAAATCTTCAACTGTTGGGTGGTGGTGAATGGCCAAATATCGATCAGTGACCATTGCCCCCCGTTTATTCCAATCGCGCTTGCCCACGATATGTACGCCAGCGACATTGAAAGCATTTGCCGTCCGTACAACTGAACCGATATTTAAGTCATGCTGCCAATTTTCAATCGCAATGTGCAACTTGTGGCGTTTTGTATCCAAATCGGCAACTATTGCTTCAACGCTCCAATATCGGTAATGATCTAAAACATTTCTACGGTCACCATTCAGCAATAACTCAGAATCAAAGTGATCTCCTACTGGCCAAGGTTTTTCATGCGGGCCGACGCCAATTACTGGGAAAAATTCTCCTGGACCAATCGTGCCTGGGGTTGTAGGAGAAGACATAGGCGCACTCTAAACTGATTACATGCACACTATCAATTCGGCGTTTTTAGCCATCCACATTTTGAGCGTGGTAGCAATTCTCTTACTTCTATTACTGCAATGGAATAGAAGCCCCCGTAAATTGAATCCAGGGGTATTGCATGCTGGTTTACTTGCACTGATTGCTGGTCTGGTAATGTTAGGAATGTTTTCCATTGTGAACCCAGATGAGGTACTTAACAACTCAAAATACGGAATCAAATTCGTTATTCTGATTGTAATATTATTTGTGAGTTATCGAAATATTAAGAAACCGATACTTGCAAAGAACACATGGTTACTACTAATTGGTTTAACCACAACTAATATGCTTATCGCATTACTCTGGCGCTAACAGGCAAATGCGTCGGCTTTTCTTTCCAGTTTTACTTACCTGTGCAACGCTATTCAGTGTTGTTCCAGCAGACGGGGCACTTTTACCTGAATTAATTCCGGCGGCATTCAACGAACTATTAAAGGTACCTGCGCTTTCCAACCCAGCAATGATTTTAATCGACGTAAAAACCGGTGAAGTAATTTTTGAGAGAAACTCCGATTCGCAAAGAAAACCCGCCTCAGTTATGAAAATACTTTCAGGAGTTGCAGTTCTTGAGTATTTAAATCCAATGAGCAGTTTTGAAACCAATGTATTTTTTGGGCCAACAGCTAAGTCGCTGATAATCCAAGGCAACTTAGATCCATGGATAAGTTTGAATGATGTTGTCGCACAAAAAATGCATCGCACATCTTTACCGCACCTAGCT
>JANLPM010000149.1:0-2005 GCA_031367265.1 Actinomycetes bacterium | reverse complement strand
AATCGGGACTGCGCTCGTTGGACACTTAAAGGCTGAAGGCCATACCGTGCAACGCCTGGTGCGCAGAGCTCCAGTTGGCGCCGATGAAGTTACTTGGGATCCCCAAACTGGATATGTTGATTTGGAGGCTCTGGCTGGCGTGAATGGAGTCATTCATTTAGCCGGCGCGCCGGTTGCCGATAAACGGTGGACTAGAAAATATAAAACTGAAATTCTTAACTCAAGACTTTTAGGTACAACCACGATTGCAAAAGCAGTTGCTGAACTCAAACCCGATGTTTTTATTTCAGCCAGCGCAGTTGGTTGGTATGGCGAATGTGGCAGCCGCCTAGTTGTAGAAAAAGATCGAGTTGGAGATGATTTTCTGGCCGCAATCTGCCGTGAGTGGGAGGCCGCGGCCGATTTAGCTGGCGATGTTCGCACCGTAAAACTTCGTACGGGATTGGTTTTAGATCCCACGGGAGGTGCGTTAGGTAAAATGTTACCGCTCTTTCGTCTTGGCTTTGGCGGAAAACTTGGTAACGGAAAACAGTGGTGGTCTTGGATTACTTTGCATGATGTAGTGCGCGCGATAGATTTTGCTCTTGTTGAAAAAATCGCTGGCCCAGTAAATTTGACTTCGCCTAACCCAGTTACTAATCAAGAGTTCACATCAGCACTTGCCCGCGCTTTACATCGGCCCGCGCTTTTCCCGGCGCCTGCAATCGCACTTAAAATTGTGCTGGGCGGATTTTCAAGAGAGGTTCTTGGATCTAAGCGGGTTTTGCCAGCGGCTTTGCTGGATGCTGGGTTTAGCTTTGACTACCCGCATGTCACTGAAGCGTTAGGCGTCTTAATCGAGGATTAATGGTTTTGCAGAAATCGAATTTTCGCGAGCTTGATCGATTAGCTTGGCAACTAAGAGCGCATCTTGATTATCGATTGGCCAAGGGTTTTCACCTTTAATTGCCCCAGCTACGGCTAAGTAAAAAATCGCGTAATTGCCATTCTCTCCCGGAATTTCTTCAACCTCATCACCGCGATGAATAAAAGCCCGCGAGGCCGTGGGCACGCTCCATTTCCCATTTTTCGGATACATTCCATTTCTCAATAGTTCTTCTTGCGGATCTAAATCATGAATGACGAGCGCGCCTTTGTTGCCAAGAATTCGGATACGCGGACCGGGAGCACCTACCACAGCACTGGCCGATAAGTATGAGATAACTCCATTCGTATGTTTTAGCACTAATACCGAATCATCATCTGCGCCGCCGCGCACCGCTCGCACGGAGGATGTTATAAGTTCGGCAGAACCAAACCAATCAATAGCCGTTGAAATTAAGTGCGGCTGCAAATCCAACAACTGACCACCGCCGTCTCCTGCACTCATATTCTCTCGCCAGGATTCGGGATTGATGTCGGGGCGAAAGCGTTCAAAACGCGAATCCATACGATGAATTACACCTAACTCACCGCCCGCCAATACACGTTTAATTGTGAGGGCGTCGCTATCCCATCGGCGATTAAAGAAAGTTGAGACCGGAACTTTTGCTGCGGCTCCAGCGTCAATAATCTCCTTAGTTTCAACAAAGCTTCGCCCCATAGGTTTATCTATAACAACTGCAATTGATGCATTTATCGCAGTTAAAGCATCCTTTTTATGCGCCATATTGGCAGAGGCAACGATTACAAGATCAATCTGGTGTGCCACTAATGCTTGAGTTGAAGTAACGACATTGACTTCTGGAAAATCATTGACTGCTTGGGATGCTCGTTCAGGATTATTAGTTGCGATGGCAACAACTTCGAAGCCGCAACCTTTAAGAAGTGGCGCATGAAAATAGCGCCCTGCTAAGCCATATCCAACTATTCCAACGCGAATTGTCATCTATTTATTCGCAAGTTTTGCGGGCCACCAGATCTTGCTACCAATGTCATAGGAAAGAGCTGGAACTAAAATCGTGCGAACAATTAAAGTATCAAGCAAAACTCCAAAGGCAACGGCGAAGCCAAGTTCGGCCAGAAA
>JANLPM010000139.1:0-4005 GCA_031367265.1 Actinomycetes bacterium | reverse complement strand
TTCATCTTGTCTGCTACTACTGCGGCCACAATTCGAGTTGCCGCTGCGGTCCCGAGAACTTCCTTCGTCTGACCTTCAAACTGCGGTTCTGACATTCGCACCGTGATGACTGCGGTCATGCCTTCTAGGATGTCATCTTTAATAACATCGACTTCTTTATTGGAAAGAGTCTTTGTGTATCGAAGTGCTTCATTAATAGTTTTAACCAAAGAGCGCTCAAAGCCCAAAACATGCGCGCCGCCCTTAGGTGTTGCAATGATATTTACGAATGAGCGCTGGGTCGTTTCAAAACCATTGCCCCACTTCATCGCAATATCAACTTCCATATCGCGCTCAACTTCAGTTGAGACCATATGACCTTGGTCATCTAATACCGGCACTGTCTCTTGATAATGGCCGGTACCGTAGATACGGATTACATCGCCAACCGCTTCATCGGGCTGTAAGAAATTACAGTATTCGGTAATCCCGCTTTTGTGGAAAAAACTTTCAGTAGTTTTTACTTTTGTACGATTATCATTAACAATCAGCGTTAAACCTGGAACCAAATAAGAAGTTTGTCGAGCTCGATCATAAATCTCTTCAAGGACTAATTCAGCCTCTTTTAAAAATATTTGCTTATCTGACCACCACTTAATTCGAGTGCCCGTGGTTTTGCTAGAAATTTTTCCAATCACACGTAGACCTGATTTAGCTTCGAACGGCGCCTTTGGCCCGTCACCATCAAATATGCCAGCAGTACCGCGCTGAAATGACATCCAATAAATCTTTCCGTCGCGATCAACTTCAGCATCTAGTCGAGATGCCAACGCATTGACAACTGAGGCACCTACGCCATGTAAACCACCAGAGGCTGCGTATGAACCACCACCAAATTTTCCACCTGCGTGAAGTTTAGTTAAAACTACTTCTACACCGGTCAAACCAGTCTTGGGCTCTTTATCAACCGGAATTCCGCGGCCATCATCATGAACTTCTACAGATCCATCTGACTCAAGATTGATTTCAATTTTTTTACAGTGTCCAGCTAGCGACTCATCGACCGCGTTATCAATGATCTCCCATAAGCAGTGCATGAGACCACGGGAATCAGTGGATCCGATATACATTCCGGGCCGCTTGCGAACGGCATCCAGGCCTTCAAGTACCGATAAATCCTTGGCGGTATAGCTCTCCAAGACGACGTTTGATTGTGAAACATCTTTGGCGGCCACGGGGCCAAAGGTTATCGCCAGAGGCGATTAATGCGCAGTAAGCGCGCCGAATTGGTCTCAGATAATGATAATTTCAAAATTATCTGAGAATTCCCAGCTCAATTCATCGATATTAACGTGCGGGGAATATCCAGACATGCTTTGATGTTCCCTAGGAGTAAGCGACAACGCATGAACGGAGAGAGATATGTCAGATCAAGTGATGCTTGAAGCAGTACCTCTTAACGCCCTAGACCGTTGCGATCGCTGTGGTGCCCAGGCATACGTGCGTGCAGTGCTTTTAAATGGTGGCGAACTTATGTTCTGTGCCCACCATGGCAAAGAATATGCCGAAAAACTAAAGAGTGTTGCGGCCAGGATTCACGATGAGAGCGAAAAGCTCGTCGAAACATCTGCTAATTAATTAGTTTTTACTTCTACGCTTCCAACTCCGGCAATTTCAACGCGGTATGTGCTTCCGGCAACCATTGCTAGGCCAGCGGTCGCTGCGCCACTGAAAATAATCGATCCCGCAGGCAGGCTCACTCCAGTTTCGGCTAATATCTTGGAGAGTCCAATAATGGCCATCCATGGGTTGCCTTGAATTTGCGTTAATGGCGCTGAAGTTGAAAATTGGTTGTCAACAAATACATCCGCGCGCAGCATTTCTAACTGAACTTTATCTGCACTGACCCAATGACTATGCGCAAATGCGGCAGCCCCCGCATTGTCTGCGATTGCATCTTCGGCAAAACACTCAACTTCGCCAAAGCGATAATCAAAGATCTCTATTCCAGCAGCAACATGGCTGACATAATCTAAAACCTCCGAAAGTTGAATTTCCTGGCCCAACTCCTTGCTCAATTTAAAGACGACCTCGGCTTCGGCTTTTGGAGAGATAAGTTTTGAGAGATCTAACGTATCTGTGCAATGCATAGCATCGGTTAAATAGCCAAAGAAATTTCTATAATTCCTCCCAGGCTTATCCTTAGAAACTCGTGCTCCCCCAATTTTGACGCCAATTAATTTTTCCCCAGATTCAATACGATGCTTTAACTCGTTTTCACGAATTTCGCGGGCACGAACCGGTGTAGTACCAAATAACGGTGCGGCTTTGACTAGGTTGCGGGCATTACGAAGATGGGTAGCAATAATCTTTACATATTCACCATGAGATGAATCGCACCAAGGTTTATCTTTTGATAAACCACAGCCACACAACTTGGGGTTTTCGCGAATCTCGACAATATTGCCATCGAGATCTACGACATCAACGATCCCTGAAATCTTAATAGATCCACTCTTGGGATTTACAAAAATGCTGGGATTAACCATCTATTAGTCGAGGTAGTCGCGCAGAACCTGGCTGCGGGATGGATGACGAAGCTTAGACATAGTCTTGGATTCGATTTGGCGGATTCGCTCACGCGTGACTCCATAGACTTTACCAATCTCATCCAGAGTTTTTGGCTGACCATCGGTAAGTCCAAAGCGCATCGCAACTACGCCTGCTTCACGCTCTGACAAAGTATCCAGAACTGAATGAAGCTGCTCTTGCAGCAAAGTAAATGAAACGGCATCGGCTGGAACTACCGCTTCTGAGTCTTCAATGAGATCTCCGAACTCGGAATCACCTTCTTCGCCAAGTGGGGTATGGAGTGAGATCGGTTCGCGACCATACTTTTGAACTTCGACAACTTTTTCTGGGGTCATATCCAGCTCTTTAGCTAACTCTTCTGGAGTTGGCTCGCGACCTAAATCTTGCAACATCTGGCGTTGTACACGTGCCAACTTATTAATGACTTCAACCATGTGTACTGGAATACGTATCGTGCGCGCTTGATCGGCCATCGCTCGAGTAATTGCTTGGCGAATCCACCACGTTGCGTACGTTGAAAACTTATAGCCCTTTGTATAGTCGAATTTTTCAACGGCGCGGATCAAACCTAAGTTGCCCTCTTGAATAAGGTCCAAAAACAACATTCCACGGCCTGTGTAGCGCTTAGCTAGCGAGACAACTAAACGCAAGTTAGCCTCTAGCAGATGGTTCTTGGCACGCTTTCCATCTTCGACTAGAAACTCCAATTCGCGCTTAAGCTTCTTTTCTAGCTTTTTTTCCGTCTTTAACTTTGACTCAGCGAACAGACCAACTTCCACGCGCGTTGCAAGTTCGACTTCAAGTTCGGCATTAAGTAAGGCAACCCTTCCAATCTGCTTTAAGTAATCTTTGACCGGATCGGCAGTTGCTCCGGCAGTCATGACCGTTTGCTCAGGAGGAAGGTATTTAATTTCTCGCTGTACGATCTTCATTTTCTCAATGAAATAATTAAGTAGATCCTCTAAATTTTTCAGTGAACCTGTTGTTACGGCCTCGGCGGCGGTCTTAGCCGATCTCTCGGTAAAAGTCTTCATCTCAAATTGTTGTTGAATCTGCTTGTAAGTCAGCGCTTTTGATTCAGACTCTTGGATACCGTATCGAACCGGTGTGGCAGCACCATTTATTACGGAATTAATAGCTTCAATAACAATATTGACATTCTTTAAATCCTTCTTTAATTTTTCTCGTTCATTTTTATCTTCTTCTTCATCGTCGCCCTCGGAATCAGCCAAAGTAAATGAGCCTTTTGCTTTACTGGTCTCATCAGAGAGCATGACAACTCGAATCTTATCTTCAGCTTCGGCATCGACTAATTCAACCGCTTCGGCAATGAGAGTTTCGACATCTTCAAGTTCAACTTCTTCGAGTACCACTTCTTCGCCATCAATACTGACGACTGTGGATTTAGTACCTTTAATCGTTTCAACAACTGGT